>JAEEHG010000229.1 GCA_016280695.1 Solobacterium sp.
CCCGGTGCAGGATATCCAGGCCGCTGAAGGCATCGTCCGGCAGTTCTTCCGTAAACGCCGCCTGATATTTATTTATCTGTTCCTTGGACTGCAGCAGGTCACCATAGCTGATGATCCGGCCATCTTCCAGGATGCCGTAGGAGTCGCAGATATCTTCCAGTTCCTTCAGGTTATGGCTGGAGATGATCACCGATACATGTTCATCCTCAATAAGATCGGTCAGAGCTTTCTTGAACCGCAGGCGGGCCAGCGGCTCCAGGCCGTCATAGGCTTCGTCCAGCAGGATCAGTTCCGGCTTTATGGACAGGGCAAACAGGAGCGATACCCGCCGCTTCATGCCCTTGGAGAGATTCGGTACGCTCATCTTCGGATCAAGCTCGAACATGTCCATGTATTTCCGGTAAGCTTCCTCGTCAAAGTCATACATGGATGTGTAGAGCAGCTTCAGCGAATCGATTGTGCTGCCCAGCGGATAGTACTGCTCATCCGAGACAAAGGCAATCCTGCCCCGGGCAGCTGCGTCTGTATATGTATCCTGATCATTGAGGGTGATTGTGCCGCCATCGGCACGGTAAACCCCGGCAATCAGCCGCAGTAATGTCGACTTGCCGGCCCCGTTGATGCCGACCAGGCCGAAGATGGAGCCATCCTGTACCTCAAGGTTCAGATCCTTCAGGACATCCTTGTCCCTGAAACTCTTATATAAATGACTGATTTTCAGCATGTTTCCTCCTTCCCGCAGAGATCCTCAAGCACACTGAGAATCTCCTGCTTCGTGATGCCGCCGGCCAGCAGCGGTTCCAGTACGCCGCGGATCTGTTTCTCATGCCCGGCAGCGATGTCGATCTCTGCCACATAGACACCCTTCTTCGGCATGTTGTATACATAACCGCTTTTCTCCAGTTCCGCGTAGGCCTTGGCCACCGTATTCGGATTAATGCCGTTGTCCTGGGCCAGCTGCCGGACAGACGGCAGCCGGTCCCCAGGGTTCAGCACCCCCGCTTCGATGAACCGCAGAATCTGTGTTTTGATCTGTTCATAGATCGGAATCTTGCTCGCAAGATTGAGCAGGAACATCTATACACCCCTCCAATCTGTATTATCTGTACTAAGTGTATTATCTGTATTGTTTGTTTGCAATACAGAAAAGTTTAAGATTGCGTAAAAAAGACCGGCTGGTTTGCCGGTCACCAGGTTCTATTGTCCTGCTGTTATTCCAGGGTCCAGCCACCGTCCACCAGCAGCAGGGTTCCCGTCACCATGGCCGAGGCATCGCTCAGCAGATAGATGACTGCCGCCGCCACATCACTGATCATGCCCAGTTTCCCGAGCGGGATCTTCGCCAGGATACTCTCTCGAAACTCCGGATCATCCAGCCGTTCAGCCGTGCCGGGGGTATAGATGAAGGTCGGCCCGATCGCGTTGACGTTGATATTGTCCTTGGCCCACTCCAGTGCCAGAACCTTTGTCAGCATGTTCATGCCGCCCTTGGACGTACAATAGATGCTTTCGTTGGGAATGGCTGCGACACTGGCCTGGGAAGACATCATGCAGATATGGCCGCCGCCGTTTCTGCGCATGACAGCCGCGGCTGCCTGGGCAAAAAAGAATGCCCCTTTCAGGTTGAGGTCCATCATTTCATCCCAGTCTTTCTCCGTCACATCACAGGCCGGAATAGGATTGCCCATGCCGGCGTTATTGAACAGGCCGTCAATACGGCCGAATGCCGTTTCGATCTCGGCAACGCAGGCCCGGATGCTGTCCACACTGCGCAGGTCTGCAGTGAACACATCCGCCTGGCCGCCGGCCGCCTCAATCTCCCTGCGGCACTCTTCCAGCAGCGCTTTTGAGCGGGCAACCAGAGCAACCCTGGCCCCGGCTCCGGCAAGTTCTTTGGCCACACCATAACCGATCCCCTTGCTGGCCCCGGTGACAATGATATTCTTTCCTTCCAGGGAAAAACTGCTGAGCAATGACATAATCAACCTCCTGAATTATTTTTTATACTTTTAACTATGTATTAATTATATACCATCTTCCCTTTCGTATTTTTTTCAATAAAAAACGGATGCTTCATCCGTTTTCATCAGCCTCACGTTCAGAAGAGTAGAATTCTTCACCGCTGTCCAGACAGAACGCCGCCAGACGCCCGCCCGCAAAGCAGGCCCCGCAGTCAATTGCCACATGGTTGTTATGCCGGTAAATATAACCCGGCCGGGGATTATCCTCGATCAGCTGGGTCGGCGTATGGCCGCTGATCACCAGTACATCATCAAAATAGCATGTTTCATAATCAGCGCGTGTCCAGAGCAATTCTGCCGGGGAATAGGAATCAAGACGGCGTTCCGGCCGGTAACCGCCCAGGCCGGCATGCACCAGCAGGTACTTCTGCCCGTTCACCTGCAGCTGCTCATACAACTGGAATTCGCTGAGATAATCCAGAATATCCTGCCGTTCTTCCTCATCAAGACGGGAAAACTCATCCAGCGTGGAAGCACTGCCGTTTTTCTGCCATACCAGGAGATTGTCAATCATCTCCGCTTCAAGCGAGGCGATTGATTCATCCGTGATTTCCTTATTGAGAAAGCCGAGACACTCCATGGCCATCAGTTCATGGTTGCCGGCCAGCGGGATCACATTCGGCATCAGCATCATCTGCTGCAGCACTTTGACAGG
>JAEEHG010000230.1 GCA_016280695.1 Solobacterium sp.
CGTGGCCGCAGGCCGAAGCGTATTTCAAGGAACATGATACAGTGCTGATTGCCCTGGGCAGCACCGAATGCCACGGGCGCCATATGCCGCTGGGCACGGACTGGCTGATCCCGGAGAAGATCCTGGAAGTGCTGGAACCGCTCACCGATGCCCTGATCGCCCCGACAATGCCGTACGGCAACACCGATTATCTGTCCGTTTTCCCGGGCACGGTCAGCCTCGGGCCGGAAGTCACCTACCAGGTGATGTCCCGGATCCTGGACGGACTGCGGAAACACGGGGCACGGCGCTTTGTCGTACTGAACGGGCACGGCGGCAATAATGCCCCACTGGACCGGCTGGCCCTGGACCTGCAGGAAAAAGGATGCGTCCTCATCCCGATCAACTGGTGGACGCTGGTCTGGGACCTGGTGCCGGACTGGAACGGGAACAAACCGTGGTCGGGCGGCCATGGCGGGGCGGAGGAGACCGCTGCCGTCATGGCCATCAACCCGGATCTCATTGACTATGACGCGATCGCCGATTCCAACCTCAAAGGCCTCAGCGATGAACTGCCTTTCTCAAGCCTGGCCACGATACGCTTCCGGGGTGTGGACATCCCGGTGCGCCGCTTCTCCCGCGATGTGACGGACAACGGCTGGGCCGGCAGTGATCATCCCAAATATGCCACGAAGGAATGGGGCGAACAGATGATCCGGGCAACCGCGGAATATACCGCCGCCCTGATCGAAGCCCTGAAGAAGGTTGATCTGGACTGCTGAGCAGCCATGCAGAAGCCGCCGGGTTTTTACCCGGCGGCCTTTTTGTATATCAGTCTGTTCCAGCTCAGGGCTGGTCAGCATAGAAGTATCCGTTGAGCCCCGTAATAACCGTCGTTACATAGGACTTGTTCCCGTCATTGATCAGAATATCGTCTTCATAGAACGAACTGTGTTTGGTCATATAGGCCGATACCCGGAACTCATACCGGTTTTCTTCTTCGTTCCATCCCACATAGAACTGCCGTTCATCATCTGCCAGGGAATACTCAGCGACCGCCCGATACCGTACTGTCAGCCGCCAGCGTTTTGCCGTGTAGTGCCGGTCAGAATGCGCGGGATCGGTTTCAAGGTATTCTTCCAGATGCCACTGGCGCCCGTACTCATCGATCCCGTTGCTGTTGCTCAGCCAGGTCAAACCGCAGACTTTGTCTTCCACCCAGGTGTTTTCCGCTTTGACCGAAGCAGGGCTGATCGTGAACTGACTGTTTTCGGCAATCCATTCTGTCGGTGTATTCACCTTGTCGGTGGCATAACCCCAGCGCGGCTTGTATCCGAGAACTGCCTGGCCGGTAAATGAGAAGCCGCTGACATGGACTTCCATTCTGTCATAATTGGCGTCCTCCCGGACAAACACGGTGCCGGGCAGGGCCGGGATTGTCAGAGTGAAATGGCCGTCTTCCGTGATTGTCAGATGCGGCTGTCCCATGGTGCCGTTGGCAATACTGCGGAAACTGTCCGTTTCACTTCCGGATATACCGTCAACATTGACAATGCTGTCATAGAAGGGATTGCTGCTCGCACCGTGATTGAGGTACACCGGACCGTCATATGCGATGAACGGACCTGTCTGCAGTTTTTTCGGGGTAACGGTGAGCTCGGCCGTTTCAGACGCTATTCCGAGGTGTTTTGTTCCCTTTGTGTCCACGACATATTCGGTAAAGGTAACCTCGACATCAATCGGGCTGTACGGATTGTCCTTGTCCCAGATGTTGGAATAATTCACCTTGAGGGCCTTGCCCGCCTTCTCGATCCCCGCATAGTTGGTGGCTTTGATGCCGGTGCTGGTCCGCAGCGTCACCTGCCAGCCGTCAATCAGGCCCTTCTTTGCCAAGCCGTCCAGTTCAGGAAGCTGAATGGCAAAATAAGCGTTGTCCGGGTCATCGGTCAGCACCGGTTTCTTTGTCTGGTCCATGGCGTAAATGGTGTAGCCGGCATCGCCGGTGGTCTTTGCCTGGCCCACCGCACCGTGAATCTCCATGATCCCCAGCCAGTTGTTTGACATATTGTAATCAACAAAGGCCGGAATGAATACACCCTTCTTCGTATTGTAGTAGGTGGCAGCCGGGACCAGGGTCACTTCCGGGAAAACAGCCTGTATGTTTTCATCCGGAACCAGCAGCACCGGCTGGGGTGTATTCCGGGTTTTCTGGATAAATCCCCGCAGGCGCAGGAAATAGCTTTCATCACGTTCGAGAATCACAGGATATTCCTTCCCCGGCTCCACAATGATCCGTTTGACCGGTTTGTACGGGGCCGCGGAAAACTGATTATAAAACTCTGCCGAAACGGCTTTACGCCGGCTGACCAGCCAGTTCCGCCAGTACTGGTCAAAGTCCTTTTCGGATATGCCCAGGGCCGCGCAGACCGGGGCAGATGTTGCTGCCTGGGTTATCAGGCTGCGGGCTTTCATCATCTTTGCCGGGGTCACTTTCAGGCCGCATTCATCCCGCAGATACATCAGGAAATCGCCGAGATTATACCCTGCGTTAATCAGCAGCCGGTTCAGCGAATCACCCTTCATTCCCTGGGCTTTGCCATCTGCCGGCAGGCGCAGTGCGCCCCAGTTATTGATATCTGTCGTTTTCGGATCAGTAATGATATAGGCCTTGTCCTGATACCATTGTTTGGCATTGCTTTCAACCATGATGACAACCATTTCGTCAAACCGGGTATCATCTGTAATCCAGTCAACCGGCAGGCGGTACATGTTCTGGCAGATATGGAACGCTTCATGGGTGATGGTCAGCAGCAGGTCATCCCGGTCTTCCCGGATATCCCGGTTTACATTGCCGATATTTACTTCGACGTAGGAAAGTGAAGCTTTACTGGTGACGGCATGGGCCAGGTCGCCGCCCGTATTCATGATCTTGAACGGCACTTCATGCAGCGGCATGCGGACCTTTTCCTGTTCGGCCAGGTATTTGAAGGAAAGATCGATGCACTCGTTGATGTATTCGATGA
>JAEEHG010000231.1 GCA_016280695.1 Solobacterium sp.
CGGCAGCGCCGGGAAGTATTTCTTCAGCAGCGCGGGAAACCGTTTTGTGAATTCCTCCCGCATCTCGATATTGATATATTCCTTGATGAACGGGATCGTCTCCAGTTCATAGCAGTTGTCATTCAGCACTTCCGGATAGTATGCCACAACCGGGCAGTTATAATGGTTGTCCCCGAGGCCTTCATCAAAGTTGTAACTCATGCACGGATAGAAGATCGCGTCCACTTTCTCCCGGGCCAGGGCTGTGATATGGCCATGGGAAAGCTTGGCCGGATAACAGGCCGTATCGCTCGGGATGGTTCCCTGCCCTTCCTGGTACAATTTGCGGTCGGACAGCGGTGAGACCTTCACCGCAAACCCGAGTTTCCGGAAGAAGGTATGCCAGAACGGCAGAAGTTCGTACATGTTCAGGCACATCGGGATACCGATGGTGCCGCGCACCGCTTCCCCGGTATCCTGCATGTATTCCTTCAGGGCATTCAGCTTATAGGCATACAGGTTCAGATGCTCGTCACTGGTCCTGCCGGTCACCGGGTGGTCGCAGCGGTTGCCGGAAATCAGCCGGTCACCGTCAGCGAATGTATTGATCGTCAGCAGGCAGTGATTGCCGCATCCCTGGCAGGTCACGGAGGTGGTCTTCTGCACAAAGTTCTGCAGCTGCTCCATGGAAAGGAACGAACTGACAGCCCGGTTGCCGCGGCGGCTGCGCCCATGCAGGGCCGCCCCGTAGGCACCCATCAGTCCGGCGATATCCGGACGGATGACTTCCACACCCATTTCCTGTTCAAAGGCCCGCAGCACGGCTTCGTTGTAGAACGTGCCGCCCTGCACGACGATCCGGCGTCCGAGTTCTTCCGGACTGGAGCAGCGGATAACCTTATAGAGCGCATTTTTGACAACGGAAATGGAAAGCCCGGCACTGATGTTCTCCACGGAGGCGCCGTCTTTCTGGGCCTGCTTGACCGAGGAATTCATGAAGACCGTGCAGCGTGAGCCGAGATCCACCGGCCGGTCCGCGTACAGGCCCATCCGGGCGAATTCCTGGACATCATGGCCAAGGGCTTCGGCAAAGGTCTGCAGGAAACTGCCGCAGCCGCTGGAACAGGCTTCATTCAGGAAGATATTCGAGATTGCCCCGTCTTCAATCTTAAAGCACTTCATGTCCTGGCCGCCGATATCGATGATGAAGTCGACATCCGGCAGGAAATACCGGGCCGCAGTGAAATGCGCCACGGTTTCCACCAGGCCGAGGTCACAGTGGAACGCATGCTTCATAAGCTCCTCACCGTATCCGGTCGCGGTCACACTGGCTATTTTCAGTTTCGGGTGGGCCCGGTAGATATCCATCATGGTGTCCCGGACCAGCGGGATCGGGTTGCCGTTGTTCGGGTGATACCAGGTATGGAGCAGATTGCCGTTCCCGTCTATGATAACCAGTTTGATGGTCGTGGAACCCGAATCGATACCGATATGCACCGGCCCGACATTGTCATGGAATTCAACCCGCGGCACTGAGGCCTGGCGGTGCCGGTTATGGAACTGCCAGTATTCCTCACGGCTGGCAAACAGCGGCGGCAGGCCGACATAGGTGGCCGTTGCACTGTAGTTCTTCAGCCTGTCGGCAGCGGCCAGCAGATCGATTTCCTGATCAGCGTAGAAAGCCGCCCCCATTGCGACATACAGCAGTGAGTTTTCCGGGCAGACACCTTTGACATTGAGGGTTTTGTCGAAACTGTCCCGCAGGCACTTCGAGAAGGTCAGCGGCCCGCCCAGGTACAGGATATTGCCGCGGATCGGCCGCCCCTGGGCCAGACCGGCAATGGTCTGGTTCACAACCGCCTGATAGATCGAAGCGGCGATATCGCCCGCCCGGGCCCCCTGGTTGATCAGCGGCTGGACATCACTCTTGGCAAACACACCGCAGCGGCTGGCAATCGTGTAGGTCTTCTCCGCTTTCAGGGCACTGGCATCCATCTCATCCGGATCCATCTTCAGCAGGGTTGCCATCTGGTCGATGAAAGCACCTGTACCGCCGGCACAGCTGCCGTTCATACGCACTTCCGTACCGTTGGTCAGGAACAGGATCTTGGCATCCTCCCCGCCGAGTTCAATGATGCAGTCTGTTCCCGGGGCCATCCGGTTCGCCGCCACCCGAGTCGCAAAAACCTCCTGTACGAACGGGACACCGCAGCTGTCTGCCAGGCCCATTCCGGCGGAGCCGGAAATGGCCATGATCGCCCGCCCGGAGGGAATATACTCTGCCGCGATCCGCCGCAGCAGTTCATCACCTTTTTCCAGAATATGGCTGTAATGACGTTCATAAACCGAATAGACGATTTGATCAGCGTCATCCAGAACCACACATTTGATTGTTGTAGAGCCGATATCGAGACCAACCCTCATGCTGTTCCTCCTGTCTGCAGAGTATTCTGCAGTTACTGCATTTGCTGTTCCGGCTGTCCGATCCGGCGAAAGCCGCAGAATGAAGCCAGCCATACTTCATTCCCCGGATGCGGCCGGAAGATCAGCGCAGCGTCATGCTCTTCCTTCTCACCGCAGTTTGAGATTTCAAATGTATCCCGCTGGTTATTGTACCCTGTAATTGTCATCCAATGCCACGTGTTTTCCTCAAACGTGCTTTCCGTATGCCGCAGCACCAGCAGAGCCAGCGGATGGCCTGCTTCGAGGGTATAACGGACATGATCCGCAGCCTGGCGCCAGTCCGTCCAGCCATGGAAAATACTGCCGCTGCAGACAAGCCCGTGATCAGCCTCATACCGGATAAAACGGGCCACGAACTTTTCCGGATTCGGAAAACCGTGAATGCCGGGCGTCATGTACCGGTACATCTCCTGCATCCGCACCAGATAGTCCGTTTTGCTGTACCGGGCTTCCGTGCCGTCCAGCAGGGCTTCATAGTACGCCGCCAGGTTCGCCCCGGTCACCGACGCACATCCGGCCCAGCGCTGCCATTCCCGGCTGTACCATTCCTGATCGCCGCCGAAGAAAACCGTTCCGTTGTCTTCAATCAGCGGAAACCTGCCGGCGGCCAGTTCTGTCTTCTTCTCTTCTTCCATAACTAAAAATAACGGATAAGAACCCCTAATAATCGTATCGGATTTTCTTATGAAAGACAACGAAGTCGCCCCTTCCAGCAGCTGCCTGGCAGTATAAAAGGAAAAAACTCCTTTCGGAGTTTTTTCAGTTTAGGGGATTTGTTTAAAGGAAAGGGATCCAATTCACAATCATCGAGGCTTGATCTGCCTGCAACTGTATATTAGAAAACAATGTGCGCAGAATTATCGCCGAAATATGTAAAATCGTGTGATTATCCGATTTTTTCCTCAGTCTTCCCGGAAATTGATGACTTTCGGCAGGTTCAGGCCGAAATGACGGGCAATAATCCGGATAATGACGATCAGGATCGCCGGCAGCCAGATCGCGGCGGCCGGATGCCCGGCCCGGAACAGCATCAGGCTGGTAAAACCGCCGATAATCGCCGCAACGGCATAGATATCCTTGGTCAGGATATCCGGCTGGTGGCAGACCATGACATCACGCAGGAGGCCGCCGCCGACCCCGGTAATCATGCCGCAGAACACACACAGGAAGCCATTGCCATACCCGTATACCGAAACGGCCGTATTGACGCCGACAACCGCGAAGATGCCAAGGCCGATCGAGTCCATGTAAAACAGGATATCCTTGTAGTCGAAGTCCGAGAGGGACCGGCCGGTCTTCTCCAGCCAGGCCGCCAGACAGAAAACTGCCAGTGCCGTAGCCAGGGCGATGAACACGTATACCGGCCGTACAAAAGCAGCCGGCGGAATCCGGCCGAGGATGACATCGCGGATCATTCCGCCTCCGGTCGCTGTTATTGTACCGAGAACCATGACCCCGAAAACATCCGACCGGTTCCGCAGGCCGACAAACGCCCCGGAAATCGAAAAGGCGATGGTGCCGATTACTTCACATATAAAAATCATTGAATCCATGTTATATACCTACCCTACACTAATGAATTATAGCAGACGCCGGCATCCCTGCGTGATCTTTCTTTCTTTCAGGTCAGCCCGCAGGCGGTTCAGAACGTGTTTCTTGTCACGGCTCCACAGCGGGGCCAGCAGCAGATCTCCCGGCCCGTCACCGGTCAGCCGGTGAATAACAATACCGGGATCCAGTGCCGCCACACAGCTGCCGAGAATACGGATATAGTCTTCCTCGCTCAGCGGCTGCACTTCACCCCGCAGATACATCTCACCGAGATCCGTTCCGCGCAGATAGTGCAGCAGCTGCAGCTTGACCCCGGCAATGCCGCACCGGTTCAAATGGGATATGGTTGCCAGCATATCCGCTTCTGTTTCCTGCGGCAGGCCGAGAATCACATGCACGATCACCGGGATATCAAGTTCCTTCAGCTGTCTGACGCAGACGTCAAATACCGGCAGTTCATAACCGCGGCGCATCCAGCGGGCACTGCGTTCATGAATGGACTGCAGACCCAGTTCCACCCAGATGAATTTATCCGGGTATTCCTGTTTCAGCTGCCGCAGCAGGCTCATGACCTCCGCAGGCATGCAGTCAGGCCTGGTCGCAATGGATATGCCGGCAAACAGCGGCTCCTGCAGGGCAGCCCGGAACAGCCCGGCCAGTTTCCCCACCGGTGCGTACGTGTTCGTATATGCCTGGAAATAACCGATGCACAGCCCCTGCAGGTCCTCAGGATACCGTTCCCCTGTCAGCATATCCCGCCGGATCTGCTGGCCATGGTAAGCCAGCGCAAAATCACCGCTGCCCCCTTCATCACAGAAGATGCAGCCGCGCCTGCCCAGTGTACCGTCCCGGTTCGGACAGGTCATGCCGGCATCCAGCGGAACCTTATAGAGCTTATGTCCGAAAGTCCGGCGGCAGTACGCCGGAAAGGAGTAATATCTTTCTCCGTCTGTATATTGCATATATCTATTGTCTCACAGGCAGTCCGTTTCGGAAATTTATCTGGACAAAAGATCAGTTTGTCAGTAGAATTTTCAACTAATAGGGGGTAGTTGCAATGAAACTTATCTATGATGTTCAGGACAAGCCTGCAGTCAGTCAGCGAATAGTTTACGCATTCCAGCAGGTACTGGCAATCATGGCCGCCACAATCGCTGTTCCGATGATTATCGGCAACGGGATGAGTGCCGCTGCCGCTTTGTTCGGCGCCGGTATGGGAACCCTGACTTATATTCTGTTTACACAATTCAAGAGCCCTGTATTTCTGGGCTCTTCTTTTGCCTTCCTCGGTTCGATGAGCGCAGCCTTTGCCGGGGCTGTCAGTGTGCAGGCCGGGTTTGCCGGACTGATTTTCGGGGCCTTCTGCGCCGGCATGGTCTACGTCCTGATTGCCATGACGGTCAAAGCCGTCGGGACCGGCTGGATCGACAGACTGATGCCGCCGGTGGTCATCGGCCCGACCGTTTCCATCATCGGTCTGAGTCTGGCCGGCAACGCCATCGGGGACCTGCAGCGCAGCAGTGCCACGGGGGAGACAACCCAGATTGCCGTACTGTGCGGTCTCATCGCCCTGTTCGTGACCATGCTTTGCAGTACCTACGGCCGCAAGCAGGTCCGCCTGATTCCATTCATTATCGGCATTCTGGCCGGCTACGCCGCTGCTGCCGTCTTCACGATTATCGGCAATACCACCGGCAATCCGGCCCTGTGCATTATTGATTTCTCCCCGATCAAGGCCCTGACGGCCGGGGGCATCTCACTGCATACCTTTATCCAGGTTCCCGACTTCACCTTCCTGAAAGCTTCCCAGGGACTGGCTGATCTGGACGCCGGTTACCTCGGTACAGTCGCAGTAGCCTATGTTCCGGTGGCGTTTGTTGTCTTTGCCGAGCATATTGCCGACCACAAGAATATTTCCTCCATCATCGACCACAACCTGCTGGAAAACCCGGGCCTCAACAGGACTCTGCTGGGTGACGGCATCGGTTCGATGATCGGCGCCTTCTTCGGCGGCTGCCCGAATACAACCTACGGTGAGTCTGTCGCCTGTGTGGCCATTACCAGGAACGCCTCGGTCGTCACCATCCTGACGGCGGCGGCAGAGTGCATCCTGATCTCCTTCCTGAGCCCGTTTGTCGCCTTCATCAGTTCGATCCCGGCCTGTGTCATGGGCGGTGTCTGCATGGCCCTGTACGGCTTCATCGCGGTCAGCGGCCTGAAGATGATCCAGGGGGTCAACCTTGACAGCAACCGCAACCTGTTTGTGGTCTCCACGATCCTGATCACCGGCATCGGCGGCCTGGCCCTGACCTTCGGCAGAGTCACCATCACTTCGGTGGCCTGTGCCCTGATCCTCGGCATCATTGTCAACCGGGTGCTGGCGAAAGAAGCAGAATAATATTCGAATACAAGCGGCAGCCAATGCCGCTTTTTTTCTGAATGTGATATGCTGTTTTCCGGAGATATGTATGTTTAATATTCTGAATTACCTGGACTGGCGCGGTGATCTTTCCTTCCGGGCCGCCCCGTTCAATGAAATCGACAACCTGATCCTCTGTGAACTCACCTATGCCAAAATGGACGATATTTTCATTGAGGATATGACCCTGGAAGAAATGTATACAGCCTATAAGGAAGCCGGCATCTGCCAGGATGATATCCCGTTTGATCCGGCCCCGCTGCTGGAACGGGCAGCTGAAACAGCGCGCTTTAAGGATATCCGGATCGGCCGTTTCGTCAATCAGTTTGACCCGGCCTCCCAGATCCAGTTTGCGGCCGTGACATTCCGCCTGGAAACCGGGCTTTCCTACATATCCTTCCGTGGAACGGACAATACGATTACCGGCTGGCGGGAAGACTTCAATATGGCTGTCGGAAAAGCCACCCCGGCCCAGCTGGCCGCCGCTGAGTATCTCAATGCGGTTGATATCCACAAGGACAGCAGCCTGCTGGTCGGCGGGCACTCCAAAGGCGGTAACCTGGCCATCTACGGGGCCGCGTTCTGTGATTCCCGGATCCGCAACCGCATCGTCCGGATATACTCCAATGACGGACCCGGATTTGCCGGTGAAACCGAAGCCTCGGAGGAATTTGCCCGGATCGCTCGCCGCACAGTCCACTATGTGCCCCAGGGATCCATTGTCGGCCTGCTGATGCATACCCCTGCCACCCGGATCCTGATCCACAGTGACGGCATCTCGTTCTGGCAGCACAATCCCTATTCCTGGTCTGTTCAGAGAACTTCCTTTGAGCGGTCCGACAAACTGGACAACTTCAGTGAGTTCATCGATTCCGTTCTGGACCGCTGGCTGGACGGCCTTTCGACAGAACAGCGGATCACTTTCATCAATACGATCTTCAATGCCCTGGAAGCGACCGGGGTTACCACCATCAACGAAATCAGCCACAGTCCGGCCAGAACCCTGAAAGCCTTTATGGAGGAGCTGCGGAAGGAAGACCCGCAGATGCAGAAAGATGTTGCCGGCATGCTGAAGCAGCTTGCGGTCAGCAGCACCGGGGTCCTGAAAGACGGTATCCTGCAGCACCGGGATGCCCCGGAAGAACCGGAGCAGCCATGACGGGCAATGCCGCCGCTGCATATCCCTGTTTACGCACAGAAAAAGACATCCGTCAGGATGTCTTTATTCTTCGGAAACATTGAAGACCAGGTCGCAGTGCTGCGCCACAGCCATATTCCTGAAATACAGTTCTTCCAGCGGGATCCACCGGGAACGGAACGCTTCCAGTGCCTCTTCCCCGTTCCGCCGGCGGATCCGCTCAAGCTGTTCCTCCGGGTCAATATCCAAAAAGACAGTCAGGTCATAATACGGACGCAGTTCCGGGTGGCAGGCATAACTGCCTTCGATGATCACAACCTGATTCCGGGGAACAGTTACTGTATCAGTCAGGGCAAGAATCCGGCAGTCAAATACACGGTAAACCGCGTCATGTCCTTCGTGCAGCGGGACCAGCACATCCTGCAGGAAACGTTCCCGGTCCACATTGCCGCCCGGTTCGGCGTAGCGCTCAGGGGTTCTCTGTTCCGGCCGCAGAAAGAAATCATCCATGGCAATCACCGGACAGTCCAGCCTCTCAGCCAGTTCGCCGGCCAGGGTGGTTTTGCCCGATCCGCAGCGGCCATCTATGGCCAGCAGGCAGCCACCCTTTTCAGCTCTGACTGCTTCTGCCCGCGCCATGATCGTTTTCAGTATATTTTCCGTAAACATGGCTATATTTTATCCTCTCTTCGCAGCTGGTGGTTGAGAAATGCTTCTTTTTCGTGTAGAATACGTATTGTCCCGCGGGCGTAATTCAATGGTAGAATGTCAGCTTCCCAAGCTGAATACGCGGGTCCGATTCCCGTCGCCCGCTCCAGTCGCAGAAAAGCCGCACATTGATGCGGTTTTATTGTGCGCAGATTGCTTTTGTCATGCCCGGCCCCGCCGA
>JAEEHG010000232.1 GCA_016280695.1 Solobacterium sp.
AGCAGTTCCTTCAGGCACTGGGCTGTGAACCCACCGCCCCTGCCTTCGGACCGCTGGCCGGGGCCGTAGGCTATGCAGCAAGGACTGTACTCTCTCCCGATCAGGTCAACACCGTCATGGAAGCCGTGGACCGCGCTGCATCCTCTGCGATCTGATCCTTTCCCATGATGCATATGAACAGGGGTGTTTCCCGCATCGGCTGAAGATGCAGGAAGCACCCCTGTTGCTGCTTTATCGCCGGAAGATGGTTCTTCCTATGATGCTGAACTGTACACCATCATAATACGGCGGACCGGAAAACCGGCCCGCCGTTTTTCTTGAATTTCATTGAAGAGGTTGAAAGACAATCAGCGGAAATACACAGTGGTGTTGGCCACCGTCATGATCGTCATGAGAAGACCATTGACAAACGCTCCCGTCCAGATGTTGCCGGTCTTCTTGTACAGCGCACGGCTGATGCAGCCTGCGATGGCCAGGGTGGGCACCATGGCCACCAGCACAATGCCGGAGAGTGCAGAACCCGGGAAGGCACCGACACCGGTGGAGAACAGCGTGCCGTACTGATAGATCAGCCAGAGGAAGATGCCGCCGGCATTCAGGCAGGCCGCCAGCAGGTAACCCCAGACGCCCTGCATCTTCTCGGTGTTCGTGTTGATCGTGATGGAAGCGGTGGAGATGATATAGAACATCAGGAAGGTCGGCAGATACTTGAGGATGGCCGGGACAATGTTCGCGTCAAAGGTCTTGAAAGCGAAGGTCCAGATGCGGAAGTCGGCCTTGAAGAGCGCATCCATGAGGAAGAGCACTGCATAGCCGACAGCCACCGTCACAACGGCTGTGCACAGGGAAGCAAGGATCACCACAGGATTCAGGGCAACGCCGTAATCCGCCAGTTTCACACCGTTCTGTGCCTTGAAGGCAACATAGACCGTGCTCATGACCAGGAGGGCAATCAGCGCGCAGCACAGGGTCCAGTAACCCACACTGTTGACCACCGGGGCAACCCAGTAGGCACCGGTGTACAGGGAGGACTTGAGTACAACCGCAAGGCCTGCGCCGGCAACAAGAGCAAAGCATCCGCCGACGAGGTAGCGCTTGTCCCTGTTCTTCATGTAGCCCATGCAGGCCAGGACCAGGGCCAGGACCGTCACGACCAGTTCACACCAGAACAGAAGGTTCTTGTTGGCGGCATCTCCGTCATACATGCCGACGAAGAAGAGACCGGGCAGGAGAATCGCCAGCACCAGGATGATGCAGGTCACAGCCTTCATGGCACCGCCCGTCACGCTGGGCAGAACCTTGAGTTCCGTCCTGGACTTGCTGAAGAACGGCAGGTCGGACAGGATCAGGGCCAGGGAGATGATGAAGAGGATGAAGCCGACCAGGGCAACACACTCGCAGAGTTCCTTCCACTGCCAGATCTGGTTGGTGGGATCAATGGCCTTGATGCCGTTGGAGTAATCCGCAAAGGCCGTGGTATAGAATTCCACGGCGGAAGCTGTGGTCTTCTTGCTGAAATGGTTCCAGGGATGGGTTTCAGCCGGCTCATAGACAATGCGTTTGCCGCCGTCTGTCGTGTCATACCATACACCGGCCTGGGGCGCTTCCTGCTCGAGGAAGGTCTTGCCGACGGAGGTGGAAACAAAGTCCATTTTGCGGACCGTGCCGGCCGGCGCGTTATCCGCGTTGAAGAAGAATTCGTCATACTGGGCCGCCACTTTGCCCTGGGTACGGCCGCCGCCGTTTTCCACGGCAACTTCCGGGGTCAGTCCCAGGAAGAGACCGGTCCACTGATAGTCCGCACCTTCCGTCAGACCGCAGTAGATCTTGCGGATGCCGGTCTCGGCGAAGTCCAGCTCGTCATAGTACATGGCAGCAGCGGAAGAGAAGCCGCCCATGGAATGGCCGGTGACACCGATGATGCCGTTGCCGTTCTCATCCTTGAGCACATAGGGCTGCTCATAGAGATACTGCACCGCATCATACTGGGCACGGGGCCAGAAGTTGCCGAAACCGCCCGTATTGTCCTTGTTGCCGGCAGAATGGCCGTGATCGTACATATCCAGCGCCAGGACCACATAGCCGCGGCGGGACAGTTCGATCGCATTCGCATCCTGCATTTCGGCACTGTTCAGGTAACCATGGGTTACGCTGATTGCCGGACGCGGGTTCTGGGCATCGACTCCCTTGGGCATATACAGCAGGCCGCTCAGGGTGCCGCGCACGGTTTCAAAACGGATCCTGGAAACCGAGACGGCGCTGCCGGAGCTGTTGAAGTTGCCCGCCAGGAAACTGCCCAGAAGGATCAGGACAAGGGCTGCAGCAAGAACAACGACTGTACGTTTCTTCATCACTGAATTCCTCCATGTTGTGAAGTATATTTTTCTGAGAAAGAACGGCTCCCGGGTGACCCCCATGGAAAAAGACAGTCCCTGCCCGCAAAACAGCAGCCTGCCCCTTTTTCACCCTGGAATCTTTCTTTCCTGTGTCTGAAATGATACAACTTAGAGCCGACTCTAAGTCAATGTGTTTATGTGAAAAAATACATAAGCAGCCTTCCTGTCCGGTATAAAAACCACGCAAAACACCCTGCCGCGAAGGCAGGG
>JAEEHG010000233.1 GCA_016280695.1 Solobacterium sp.
GGCCTGCAGACGCTTCGAGGCGGTCTCGCTGAGCTGGCGGCGCGGCGGGACCAGCAGGTAGGCATAGGCCACCCGGTCACTGCGCCCCACCCGGCCCTTGATCTGGTAGATCTGGGCCAGCCCGAAGTTCTGCGCGTTGTCAATAAGAATCGTATTGGCATTGGGAATATCAATGCCGTTCTCGATGATGGTCGTGCAGACCAGCACGTTGAGTTCCCGGTTGACGAAGCTCATCATGACGTCTTCGATGGTTTCACGGTCCATCCGGCCGTGCACCACGCCGATGCTGGCGTCCGGCACCCGGTTCTGCAGGGTGCGGGCAACGTTGTAGATCTCATCGATGTTGTTGTACAGGTAGAACACCTGGCCGCCGCGCGAGAGCTCCTTTTCAATTGCGTCGCTGACCAGCCCGAGGTTCTTTTCAACCACATAGGTCTGGACGTTGTAGCGATTGGCCGGCGGGGTTTCCAGCTGGGACAGCTGGCGGATGCCGACCAGCGACATCTGCAGCGTCCGCGGGATCGGGGTAGCGCTCAGCGTCAGCACATCGACGCTGTTTTTCATTTCCTTGATCTTTTCCTTGTGCTCCACCCCGAAGCGCTGTTCTTCATCCACGACAAGCAGCCCGAGGTCCTTGAACACAACGTCATTGGACAGGATCCGGTGGGTGCCGATGAGGATATCCACCCGGCCTTCCTTCAGGTCCTGCAGCGTCTGTTTCTGCATGGCCGGAGTGACAAAGCGGTCCAGGCACCGGATCGTGAACGGGTAGTTTTCATAACGTTTCGAGAAGGTCCGGAAGTGCTGTTCGGCCAGGATGGTGGTCGGGCAGAGCACGGCGACCTGTTTGTTTTCCGCCGCTGCCTTGAACGAGGCCCGGACGGCGATTTCCGTCTTGCCGAAGCCGACATCCCCGCAGACCAGCCGGTCCATGGGCCGGTCGCTCTCCATATCCTTCTTCACATCCCTGACAGCCTGTTCCTGATCCGGGGTGAGTTCATATTCAAATTCCCGCTCGAACTGCCGCTGCAGGTCACTGTCAGGCTGGAAGGCATGCCCGATGTTGTCCGTCCGCACGGCATACAGTTCCACCAGGCGCTCGGCGATGTTGTTTACGTTTTCTTCCAGGCGGGCCCGGGTTTTTTCCCACTCGCCGCTGCCCAGCTTGTTCAGTCGCGGCACAACCCCTTCCCGGGACACGAACTTGCGCACCAGCCGGAACTGTTCCAGCGGCACCAGCAGTTCCGCGTTGCCGCGGTAGATGATCTTCAGGAAATCGCGGATGATCCCCCGGACTTCCCTGGTTTCAATGCCGAGATACTGGCCCACCCCGTACTGGGCATGGACAACGTAGTCACCCGGTTCCAGTTCTTCATAGCCCTGGATGACTTCGGCATTGCGGAATTTCTTTTCATAGCGGCCGGCATGATGGTGCACCTCAAACAGCTCCGCCGAAGTGACAACCGCCAGATCCCGGTCCGTCAGCCGGAAGCCCTCGGCCAGCGGTCTGAACATGATGTTGAGGCCTTCCTGCAGCGGGGTGTCCTCATCGGGGATCAGCGTATAGGGAATCTGTCCGTCCACACAGGCCGTCAGCACCCGTTCCGCTTCGTTTTCCCGCAGCAGCAGGGCCGTCCGCTTTTCCGGACCGTTCTGCAGCAGCCGCAGCAGCGTATGCAGGGGATGGTTGGGCAGGTGCATTTCCTCGATCCCGGAGATATTGTCCTCAAAGGGATCTTCTTCAATCAGCCGGCATCTGCCATGGACCCGCAGGAACTCATGCCATACGGCATAGCGGGGCAGTTTCTTGTCTTCCTGCACCATTTCCTGGATATACGCGGTCGTCTCCTCGATCAGCCGTCTGACATTTTCCCGGATGACCACCGGGTCTGAGTGAATCACCAGCGGATCGTCCATATAGGAAACCAGGGAGGCCGGCTGTTCCGTCAGCGTCATCCAGGTATACAGGGACGGTTCGCTGATCTGGTTTTCGATCAGGCTCAGTTCGGTTTCGACTGCGGCCCTGAGCATCTCGCTGCCCCCGGCCAGCAGCCGTTCGCTTTCCTTCCGGACATGCTCGATGTCTGCCGGGGAAAACAGAATGTCACTGGCCGGCACAATCCGTACGCGGTCAGCCGGGACAATGGTTTTCTGGGTGCCGGCATCGAAAAAGCGGATGGAATCAATCTCGTCATCAAAGAATTCCACCCGGACCGGCTGGTCATAGTTGATTGAGTAGATATCCACGATCCCGCCGCGGGCCGCGAAGCTCAGCGGCTGGTCGATATGTGCGGTCTGATAGTAGCCGCCCTGCCGCAGCCGCCGTTTCAGCTCCTCCATGTCCATGCGCATGCCTGTTTCCAGGTCAATGCAGGCATCCCGGAAGACTTCCGGTGACGGCAGCAGCCGCAGATAGCCCGACGGACAGGTAATGACCAGCTGGTTCGGCTGCTCCAGCAGCGAGGCCAGGGTTTCCACCTTCGCTGCCCGGATCTCCGGGGAGGCCGCAATCGCCTCCACGCGCAGGGACTCGTCCGCACTGAAAAGCGCACATTCCTTTTCCGACAGGAGGGATGAGACCCTCTCGTAAAGTTTCTGGGCGCTGTAAAGATTCTTTTTCACAACCAGAATCGGCTGCGGATGGAGCCGGTAGAACGTGCTCAGGATCACCGCCTCTTCGGCCAGTGATGCCAGGGGCAGCGGTCCTTTTCCGGCTTCCAGCTGTCTGACTGCCGGATTGTCTTTCAGCTCCGCGAAGAGCTGGGCCGGCAGGCCGGGCATTGTTCCTGTCATTGTTCGGTTTCTGTGTTTTCCTTCTGTTTCTTTTCCCTGATATTGTACGCCATGACTTTTTCCATCGGCAGGTAAGCCCAGGCGTACGCGGCTTCGGCGGCCTGTTTCAGCGTATGTTCAAACGGTTCCTGCTCATCCTTCGGCACCGGGGAAAGCACCCAGTCCGGCACCTGTTCGTGCTGGCCGCGGGTACTGTGGCCGACGCCGATGCGGATGCGGGCAATGTCCGCAGTGCCCAGGCACTGCTGGATGGACTTCATGCCCTTCTGGCCGCCGGAACTGCCCTTGGTGCGGATGCGCAGTGAACCGACCGGCAGATCCATGTCATCGTGCATGATCAGGATGTCCTCCGGTTCAATGTGGTAGAAGTTTACGGCTGCGGCGACGGCCCGGCCGGATTCGTTCATGTAGGTCAGGGGCTTCATGAGCAGCACCGGTTCCCCCTCGATCCTTACGGTTGCAATCAGGGCGTGCCACTTTTCCTGCGACAGGGTGACACCGAGTTTGTCCAGCAGGTAATCCATGGCCATGAACCCGGAATTGTGGCGGGTACCGGCATATTCCCGGCCCGGGTTGCCCAGTCCGGCAATCAGCTTCATTCGCCCTGCCCCTCAGTGACTGTCTCTTCTTCTGAAGCGTCGTCGGTTTCCGCGTCCGTTTCGGCAGTCTCTTCGTCCGGCACCGCGGTTTCTTCTTCGGCTTCGGCGGTCTCTTCGTCGGCCGGCTCTTCCTCTTCAGCCTTCATGCCGAGTTCTTCCAGCCACCGCTTGCCCAGCGGGGCCTTGCGGAATTCATCCAGGACACCGATGGATTCCTCGTATTTTTCCGTTTCGCCTTCATCGAGCCAGATCCGGCACTGCATGGCCGTGATGATGTGCTTGTAGATGCCGATCAGGTCCTTGGTATAGTGCAGGTCGGCGTAGTCCCCTTCCATGACCCGCTCATAGAAAGCC
>JAEEHG010000234.1 GCA_016280695.1 Solobacterium sp.
CCTTCTGTGATCTTGTTAATTAAATTCTATCGGAATCAGAATCAGTAAACAAGTGATGAGATTGCGGGAAACCGTGTGACTTTTACGGATTGTGCTATAATCCTTTTTGCCATGCGGAGGATGCGTAGTATGAAGAAAAAACTGTGGCTGGCATTGGGACTGGCTGTTATCCTGTGCGGATGTTCCGGGAAGGAACCGGAGCCGGAAAACCCGCCATTTGAAGCGGCGTCGGAACCGGCGGACATGAGCGCTTACCGCTGGCTGCAGGGGGAGACAGCGGATTTTCAGGAGATTACCTGGGCTGAATCCATCCGGTTTTTCAAAGAGGGCGGGACCGGGATTCTTTACTATGGTTATATTGACTGCCCGTTCTGCCAGCGGGCGGTGCCGCTGCTGAATGAGGCAGCCAGGGAAACCGGGACAACGGTCTACTATGTCAATGTGTACGGCAAGGGGCATTCGGCTGACGTCGAAGAATACTATGCCCTGATGGAATGCATTGATGACATTATCAGCCATGATGACAAGGGTGAACCGGACTTCAAGGTGCCGGAGGTGATCGGGGTCCGGAACGGGACAATCACCGGGCACCATCTGTCCCTGGTGGATGATTTCCACCCCGCCTATGAAACCGACCAGTTGAGTGCTGAGCAGCAGGAGAAGCTGAAAAAGATCTACCTGGAGATCATTGAGGATACATTCGAATAAGAAAAAACCGGCATGCTGTCACAGTATGCCGGTTTGTCGGTCAGCGGTCTTTCCGGTCCAGATAGTACTGCAGGATCCGGACGGCAGCCTGCTGGTCGATGACTTTCTTCCGTTTTTTCCGGGATACGTTGGCCATGATCAGGAACTCCTCGGAATCCTTCGTGGTCGAACGTTCATCCTGCAGGACAACGGGGATGCCGGATTCCTGCTCGATGATCTCCGCCACTTCCCGGGAAAGCTTTGCCCGCGGGCCTTCGTCATCGTTCTCCAGGAGCGGATAGCCCATGACAATGACATCCGGTTTTTCGGCATCGGTATACTCCAGGATGCGGAGGATCGCATCATTGTAGTCTTCCCGCCGGAAGCGGATGGTTTTCACCGGCTGGGCCAGCAGCCCGGTATCGGATTTCGCAATGCCGCAGGTGACACTGCCAAGGTCAAGACTGATATATTTCATGACTGACATTATACCCAATTCCGCTGGTACGCGCCACTTCCGGCAGAATATAATTAGATTGAATAACTGCCCCGCCCGGGGGAAAGGAACAGAAGATCATGGAAAAATACGTAATGGCAGATGCAGAACGGATTCCCGTCTACAGGGAAGCGGATGTGGTTGTGGTCGGCGGCGGGATTGCCGGCATTGCGGCTGCGGTCGCCGCTGCCCGCCAGGGTAAGAAAACCGTCCTGCTGGAAAAGAACAGTGCCCTGGGCGGCCTGGCTACGCTGGGGCATGTATGCATCTATCTGCCGCTGGATGACGGGCGGGGCCACCGGGTTGCCAGCGGCCTGGCGGAAGAACTGCTCTATACCAGCATCCGCTACAGCTACAACACCATGGCACCGCAGTGGAAATTCCGCACCGCGTACGCGGAACACCCGCAGGGCCGCTATGAGACAACCTTCAACATTCCGGCAGCGATACTCGCATATGATGAGATGTGCGAAGAGGAAGGGGTCGAAACCATCTTTGACGTTGTCTTCTCAGAGCCGATTATGAACGGCAGCCGGGTGGAAGGCGTCATTGTGGAATCCAAGCAGGGCCGGGTGGCAGTGCTCGGAAAGCAGTTCGTGGACGCGTCCGGCGATGCGGACCTGATGGCCCGGGCCGGGGCGGACACCAGCACCAAGGACAGCATCTGCTCGCACTGGGCCTATGAAACTTCAACGGAAACCGCAAAGGAAGCGCTCGCGGAAGGCAAGGGGGTCGTCGACATGATGCAGCTGCGGCTGTTCGGGGCCCGGCCGCACGGCGGGGACCTGGATGCCTATCCGGTGCCGACCTTCTCCGGGACGACGATTGACGGCGTCAACGGCTATCTCAAGACCAGCCGGCGCATGGCCCGTGATTATCTGAAGGAGAACTTCAGCGATGACTACTGCATGCTGACGCTGCCGACCATGGCCCAGTTCCGCACCAGCCGGCATATTACCGGGGTGGAAACCCTGGACTATGAAACGGATGCCGAACGGTACAGGGATGATTCCATCGGGATTATTTCCAACGGGATCGGCGGCCCGGTGGTACAGCCGTATGAGTATCCGTACGGCGGCCTGATTGACCGCAGGATTGAAAATGTCTACGCTGCCGGCAGAACCGTGGCCTGTGATGAAAAGATGGGCTGGGAGATGATGCGGCTGATTCCGGCCTGTGCTTTGACCGGTGAGGCAGCCGGTACGGCGGCAGCCCAGGCAAGCGAGCAGAATACCACCGCGCAGGCACTTGATGTCGCAAAACTGCAGGAGGTCCTGACCAGGGCAAATGTTGTCATCCATATTCCGGAAGAAATGAAGGGCAATGCCGGCCAGCCGACCACAGTGGAAGCGGATCCCAGGTATCAGCACAAGACACATATCCGGTTCAGTTCGGCAGAGCTCAACGCAGGTTTTAAAAAGATGTATTAAGCAGAAGAAGGCGTACACGGCAGTGTGCGTTTTCTTTTTGCTCAGGAAGAAGACGTCACTGCAGCCATGAAACAGACATTTTCTTTCCGGAGGAGTAACAGGGGTTTTAAGACAGCCGGATGATTATGTAATGGAATCGGTCTGTTTCTGTGATAAGATACTCATGCAGTAATAACAGACACTGGACAGGGGATTATGAAAAAAATACTGATAGCATTGGCATTGTTGATCGCCGCGGCGGCAGGAGTGTTTTTTTCTGTTGTTCTCGAGCCGGAAACGGATCATCTGCAGCTGCTTGCGGGAGATGTGCTGGCAGAGTATCCGCCGTGCCGGGCCACTTTTTTCGGCAGGGATATCCATGACCGGCTGGCCGTGACCGATAACATTGACTATTACCATGCCGGCGAATACAGCATTGACTATTCGTTTCGGTTCATACCG
>JAEEHG010000235.1 GCA_016280695.1 Solobacterium sp.
GCAGCGGTCGATCAGCGCGATTGTCGATATCACCAACTATGTCATGATGGACGTCGGCCAGCCGTCCCACGCCTATGACAGGACGCATGTCGAAGGGGATAAAATCATTGTCCGGACTGCGAAGAAGGATGAAAAACTGCTTTTGCTGGACCACAACACCATTGACCTGACCGAAGAGGACCTGGTCATCTGCGATGCGAATGACGCGATGAACCTGGCCGGCATCCGCGGCGGCGCCAAGGATTCCATCCTGCCGGAAACCACCAGCATCATTCTGGAAATTGCCAACTTCACAGCCCAGACAGTCCGTCATACCGGGGCCCGGTTCAACGAGAAGACCGACGCCTCCATCCGGTATGAAAAGAACCTGGATACCCAGCGGGTCGATCAGGGCCTGGCTGTCTGCCTGCAGCTGTTCAGGGAGATCTTCCCGGAGTGCAAGGTTACGGCGTTTGCGGACGTCTACCCGGTCAAGACCGAACAGGAACATATCGATGTCACCCAGGAATTCCTGGATGTCCGCTTGGGCAAGGTGCTCAGCCGTGAGACGATCGAAAAGGTGCTCACCGGCATCGGCTATGAAGTCGAATTTGATAACGGTACCTACCATGTGACGGTCCCGGTATGGCGGAGCACGGGCGATGTCTCCATCAAGGATGACGTCATGGGCGATATTGCCAGACTCCTGAGCTTCGAGAGCTTCGAGGAACAGCCGCTGACCGTCAAGTTCGAAAACTCCGTCATCCAGCGTCAGGAAACCCTGGAGAGGAGGCTGCGGGAGTATCTGGCATACCGCTGCGGTTTCAATGAGATCTTCACATATCCATGGGTGGACGAGAAGTTTATCCGGGCCGCGAAGATCGATACTGACAAGTGTGTCCGCCTGGCTACACCGCCGTCGGAAGAACTGGCCATCCTGCGCTCCTCGCTGATCCCGGGCGCGCTCGAGTCGGTGGCGAAGAACCTGCGTTACTTTGATTATTTCCGGATCTTCGAAGTCGCCCAGGTCTTTGAAAAGGGCGAATACCATGAGTCCTCGGAGGATGAAGTCCTGCCGGTGCACAGGAAGCTGCTGACCGGCAGCATCACCGGCAAGGATCCGGCCAAAATCTTCTATGAACTCAAGGGTGTGCTGGAACAGATGGCTGCCTACTGCCATATGGAAAACTTCAGCATGGAACAGAAGGAACAGCCGGCCTGGGCTGACCGGAATGCCTGGCTGAACCTGACCCTGGACAACCGGGTCATCGGTTCCATGGGCCTGGTGTGTGTCAGCACGATGAATGACGTGAAGATCAAGCGGACCAACGTTGCCCTGTTTGAACTCAATGTGGACAGCCTCAAAGCGTTCGCATCCCGGACAAACGAATTCCGCCACCTGCCGCTGTATCCGCTGGTTGAGAAGGACCTCTCGGTTACCGTTGACAAGGCCGTCACCTGGAAGGCCATCAGCGATGCCATCGGCTCAAGAGTCAAGGAACTCGAGTTCATCGAGGAATACCATGGCAACCAGGTGCCGGAAGGCAAGAAGTCCGTTACGATGAGAGTGTGGATTGGCAACGATGACAGCACGATGACATCCGAGCAGATCGACCAGAAGATGGAGAGCATCCTCAAGACACTGCACAAGCGCTGCGAGGCCGAACTGAGAACCGAATAACAGTGAAAGAGGCCGGAAGGCCTCTTTTATCACGTTGTTTGTCAGCAGTTAGGAATCCTGCTACTATTTTGAGGATGAGCGGACCGGAGAAAAACGAGGCTGTATCGGCTGAACCGGCAGTGATCATGCCGAAAAAAAGGCGCTGGCCATGGCTGGTGCTGGTTTTCCTGCTGGCCGCGTCCGGGGTTATATGGCATTTCCGGCTGTATGAACCGTATCTGCCGGAACCGGCTGAAGAAACCGCGGAACCTGTCCCGGAAACAATTCTGTTTGAAGCCTATCCGACCCCGGTGCAGGAATACGGAACGGCGTTCCGGCCGGTCCAGGTGGTCAGGGCCCATGACGGTGAGCTGTCTGTGCAGAAAGAACCGGATATGACCCGGATCGGTGAACAGACGGCCGAGTTCCTTGTGCGGAAGAAACGGGCTGACGGCAGCGTCATCGAACAGGTCTTCCCGGTGACGGTCACCATCCGGGATACCCGAAAGCCGGTCATCGAACTGAAAGAAGAGGACATCGTTCTGGATACAGGCGAGGCCTTTGATATCACTGCGGCAGTGGAAAGGGTATATGACCGGGTTGACGGAGACCTGGCCTATGCCGAAGAAGAACAGGCGGCCAGCTGGACATTCACATCGGAACCGGATCCGGATGTGCCGGGTGTCTATGAAGTGACGATCATTGCCACGGACAGGAACGGTCTTACTGCCCGGGCTGTCTGCCGGGTTACCGTAACCGGCCCGGATGTCCCGGAAAAGACGGCGGAACCGAAAGAAACGGAAGAACCGGACGAAGACCAGGATACGACGCCGCCGGTGATCCGGCTGAAGTTCCTGCAGGTGGAAATCAGACAGAATGAAGCCTACGGCATTGACGACAATATCATCTCGATTACCGATGAAACCGATGGTGCACTGCCGTACAGCGATACCCTGGTGCCGGGCAGTTACAGTGTCAGGGGCGGCATTGACGTGCGCCGCAGCGGTGTATACAGCGTGACCCTGACCGCCATGGACAAGGCCGGCAACCAGAGCTCCGCGGTCTTCACGGTAACCGTAAAGGAAGCGGAACAGACGCCGGAACCTGAGACGCCGGCGTCGGCCCCGGCCGTGAATCTTTCCGGCGGCACTGCGCAGGAACAGATTATGAATTACATCACGGGGACGATAGGCCTGAACCGGGATGCCGCGTGCGGCATTGTAGCGCATATGCGGCATGAGTCTTCCCTCAACCCGCAGGCCTATAACCCGTCCGGATACTATGGTCTCTGCCAGTGGGGCGGGGGCCGCTATGAAAACCTGATGATCTGGTGCGGGGCAAACGGCTTGGACTATACAACCATCGGCGGCCAGCTGCAGTTCATTAACATGGAACTGAGCGGGGCATACGCAGGCGTGCTGTCACAGCTGCAGAGCGTGGAGGACAGTGCCGACGGGGCATATGACGCCGCCTGGGCGTTCGGCATGAGCTACGAGGTCAGCGGGGAATACCTGGCTGACCTGGCCGGACAGACCGCCCGGAGCCTCTATGGTGAATAAAGAAAAAATACTGTTGTGAAACAGCATTTATTCATCCAGGGATAATTCTGCCTGCAGACTTCCGGCAGAGATATGTATAACTGCGTCTTCCGTCCCGGTTTTCTTAAGAATCACCAGGGCCCTGCCGCGGAAGAGATTCCGTTCCGCGTAGTGCGGATCTTCCGGTACATACCGGTCAATGTCAGCCGGATCGCCGTTATCGGTCCCCAGGATCACAGCACCTGCACCGGCCGTAATCTGCAGGCGGTCAGAAGCGCTGACACATTCGTTGCCGTCCGCATCCTGCAGCGAGATTTCCACGTAAACGGGTTTGCCGTCCGCTGCCGGGGTGACCTGCTTCAGCACAAGGACGGCCGGCTCGCCATAGGTGCTGACCGTACCGCGGCCGGTGGTATTTTCAATCGTCTGCCCATTTTCATCATAGCCGACGGCCTGCAGGGTGCCGGGCGTATACGGGACATCCCAGGTGTAATAGAGATGGCCTTCGCATTCCCGGTATGTATAGCCCAGGCCTGTTGTTATTGTTTCATAGGCCTTGCGGTCGAGTGATTCCCCGTTCAGGAACAGTTCCACGGCCGGGGCATTGCTGTAGACAACGACACGGACCGTGCCGTCCGGCCTGACCATGATGTCTTCCGCATTCCAGTCCGGCAGGATATGCAGCGTCGTATCATTCCGGTTCCACTGGCTGCGGTAGAAATAATAGGTATCCTTCGGGAAACCGGCAGTGTCGATGACACCGAAATAGGAAGACTTCGGCAGGGGCGCTTCCCCGGTCACCGGACCGGTCCCGTGACCGTTCCAGGGTTCCGGCTCACCGATGTAGTCAAAGCCGGTCCAGATGAATTCCCCGGCCAAATAATCCAGGGTGATGACATCCTTCCAGGCTGCTTCCGCGGTACTGCCCCATTCGACAGAGGCATTGTCAAATGAAGTGATTTCATAGGCACTGCGGTCTATGCCGTCGGTGTAATAGGTGCTGCGGGAAGTGAAGGCGGAAGCTGTTTCCGAACCGTACAGGCACCAGCCCGGGTGATTGGCATGGATACTGTCATACTGGCTGTCATGGGCATAGTTCAGGCCGATGATGCCACTGTCAGCGGCCAGGGTTTCATCCATTGCCGTATGATGCGGGCTCTGTTCCAGCATGTTGTTGTCCCCGACGGTAACCGGCCGGCTGCTGTCCTCTTCCCTGATCCAGCGGGTAATCTCTTCCGTCCAGTAGGGGTATTCCGAGGTATCGCCGCCATGGTTGTTCATCAGTTCATTGCCGATGGACCAGGCCAGCACCGACGGGTTGTTGCGGGCCCGGCGCACCATTTCGCGGACGTCGTATTCTGCCCACAGTTCACCTTCGTCCGCATTGAGGATCGTGTTGTCCGCCGCGATTTCCTGCCGGAAGATTACCCCGTAGTCATAGAAGTTGCCGTTCTTGGAATACAGCCAGGTATCAAACGCTTCCTCAATCAGCAGGAAGCCTTTTTCATCACACAGCCGGCGCAGTGTATCAGACGCGGGGTTATGCGTGGAACGGATGGCGTTGACCCCCATGTCTTTCAGCAGGTCGAGCTGTCTGCCGAGCGCGGTTTCATCTTCCACGGCACCCAGTGCACCCTGGTCATGGTGCAGGCAGACACCCTGCAGCTTCACCGGCTGACCGTTGAGTGTAAAGCCGTGGTCCGGGTCAAAGGAAGTCTCACGGAACCCATACGGGATTTCCATGTGATCCAGCAGCTGCCCGCCGGCGAGCACACCGGTTTCCACGGTATAGAGATACGGATCTTCCGGGCTCCACAGCCGGATATTGTCCGGGGTCAGGGTCAGCGTACAGGTCGAAGCCGTATTTGTCCTTACGGTAAAATCACTGATTGTTTCTTCTGCCACGGTTGTTCCATCGGGTGTCCTCAGACGGCAGACAATCTCGGTTTCAGCATCCTTACCGGTATTGTTGTCCAGGGTGATCTCCGCCTGCACGGCAGTATTGTCCAGGTTTGTCAACACGAAGCCGTAACGGCTGATATGCACCGGGTTCAGGGCGGAAACCGTCACATGGCGGAAGATGCCGCTGCCGGAATACCACCGGCTGCTGGGGACGGAGTGGTCCACCC
>JAEEHG010000236.1 GCA_016280695.1 Solobacterium sp.
CCGGCCGGAACGGCTTGTATCCTTCAAGCGGTCCTATGGAAAATCCATGGAGAATGTCAGGAGGATTCTGGACAAGTTCTGCCCGGCCATGGACGCTGCCGCCAGACAGAAATTCATCTACGTATTCTTCCCATTCATGTTCGGTATCTATCCGTATGCCGCAGTCACCGAAAAGCAGAAAACAGCAATGACGGAAGCCGGCGTGAATTATACTTATCAGTCCGTTTATGAATTAACCCGCAGCTGTATCATCAGTCTGCTTGAACAGTAAGCACAGGAGGAAAACAGAAATGACAGTTTTACCAAAAATCGCGCTCGGGGCCTGGGCCTGGGGCAATGACGGCACATTCGGAAACAATCTTACGGCAGAAGAATTGAAGCCGGTCTTTGATACGGCCATGGCCCATGGCCTGAATCTATGGGACACGGCCTATGCCTACGGCATGGGGATATCCGAGAAGGTTCTGGCCGGATTCGTGCATGATCTGCCGCGGGAATCGTATCTTGTGTCGGACAAGTTCACCCCGCAGTGCGCCGACCCTTCCTCGCCGTCCGCCATGCCGGACATGATCCGGATGCAGCTGGAACTGATGCATCTGGACCGGTTTGACATCTACTGGATTCACAATGTCTGGGGTGCGCCGAAGTGGACGGAAGAACTGGCAAAGTACTATGAAGGCCGGGAAGACGTGCCGATGATCGGGGTATCAAACCACAATCTCGCCGAGATCAGGGAGGCAGACCGGATTCTGAAGGCCCATGGTCTGAAACTGTCGGCTGTCCAGAACCACTACAGCCTGATCAATCGGTCATCGGAAGCATCCGGGATTATTGACTACTGCCGGGAAAATGACATTGTCTTCTTTTCCTACATGGTGCTGGAGCAGGGTGCGCTGTCCGGAAAATACGATCCGGAGCACCCGCTGCCGGCCGGTTCCGACCGGGCGGAGATCTACAATCCGGTCCTGGATAAACTGGCGGTTCTGAATCATGAAATGAAAAAACTGGCTGACAAGTACGGGGTCGGCACGGCGCAGATTCCTGTTGCGTGGGCGATTGCCAAGGGAACCCTGCCGATTATCGGGGTAACTAAGGTTTCCCATGTGGAAGATGCCGCAAAGGCCATGCAGATCAAGCTGAGCCCCGAAGAGACAGAACAGCTGGAAGAGATTGCGGACAGCCTGCATATCAATGTTGTCCGTGATTGGGAAAAGGAGATGAAATAACATGGCAGAGAAGATTCTTGTGGCGGTGTTTTCCGCCAGCGGTGTAACCGCAGCAGTCGGCAAGGCCATCGCGGCGGCCTGCGGCGGCGATTTCCATGAAATCGTCCCGGCAGAAACCTATACGGCAGATGACCTGAACTGGATGAACAGGAAGAGCAGGAGCAGTGTTGAGATGAATAATCCGGCTTCCCGGCCGAAGATCCGCAGCACAGTGGAAAACATGGCTGCGTATGATACGGTCATTATCGGTTTTCCGATCTGGTGGGGCATCGCGCCGCGCATCATTGAAACCTTCCTGGAAAGCTACGACTTTTCCGGAAAGAAAATCATCCCGTTCTGCACATCCGGCGGCAGCGGCGTCGGCCGCAGTGACACGGAACTGCATAAGAATGTCAGCGGTGATGTGACCTGGGCAAAGGGCAGACAGATCAACCGCGCCAACCCGGCGGCCATCAGAAGCTGGCTTGACACGGTTCTTTGAGAAAAGCAGGAAGAATGCATATGATTCCGAAAACAGTCAGATGTATCGATTTCCATGCCCATCCTGTAACTCCGACATTCCGGCAGGCCATGAAGGACCTCGGGATTGATCCGCTGGCGGAAGACGGGTTTCCGCTGCCGGCCTGGAGCGCCGAGGATCACCTGCAGTTCATGGACGATGCGGGCATTGACTTCGCAGTGCTTTCTGCTCCGGTGCCGCATATCCATAACGGCAATGATGAAGATGCCCGCAGCGCCGCAGCCGCAGTGAACCGGGAAACCGCCGGGATTGTCCGGCAGTATCCTGACCGCTTTGCCTTTGCCGGCGTGGTGCCGCTGCCGGATGTGGCCGGTGCCATTGCGGAAACAGCGTATGCGATGGATGAACTAGGGGCAGTCGGGATGAAGGTCGCCACGAACATGGGCGGCATTTATCTCGGTGACCCGTTGTTCGATCCGCTTCTGGAAGAGTGGAACCGGCGCGGAGCCATAGTCATCATCCATCCCTGCCGGGCCAGGCTGCGGCCGCAGAATGTGATCACGGGAAAGGTTGCGGCTATCTATGAGTATCCGGCAGATACGACAAGGGCCGTACTGAACATGATCGCCAGCCGGACCATGACCCGCTTCCCGGACATCCGCTGGATCGTGCCGCACTGCGGATCATTCCTGCCGTACATGCTGCAGCGGTTCACCGGGGTATCCGGGATCCTGGCTTCCATGGGCATGATGGAAACCGTCGATGTGCAGGCTGAATTTGAAAAACTGTACTTTGACATTGCCGGTGATCCTGAGCCGGTGCAGCTGGATATGCTCAGAATGGTGGCGGCCGATGACCGGATCGTTTTCGGAAGTGACTTCCCGCATTCGCCGGCCAGGGTAATTCTGGCCAAGAAACAGCATTTTGACAGCAATGAAAAGTACACCGGCATCCGGGAACAGATCTATTCCCGCAATGCCCTGAAACTGCTGAACGGAGAATAAAGATGAAATATACGAAACTTGGCAGTTCGGATCTGAACGTATCCCGTATCTGCCTTGGCTGCATGGGCTTCGGCGACCCGGCCAGGGGCCAGCACAGCTGGACACTGGACGAGGAACACTCCCGGGAGATCATAAAGCGCAGCCTGGAACTGGGCATCAATTTCTTTGACACCGCCATTGCCTACCAGAGCGGGACAAGTGAACAGTATCTGGGCCGGGCACTGCGTGACTTTGCGAAACGGGAAGACGTGGTGGTCGCCACGAAATTCCTGCCGCGGACGCCGGAAGAGATCGAAGCCG
>JAEEHG010000237.1 GCA_016280695.1 Solobacterium sp.
GACCTGCGGGAACTGCGCAAGAAGAGCGGCGGTTTCTTCGGCAGCGGCGAAAGCACCGGCTCAGTCGGTGTCGTCACCATCAACCTGCCGCGGATTGCCTACCTGTCCAAGACCCCGGAAGAGTTCTACAAGCGTCTTGACCGGATCATGGATCTCTCTGCCCGGTCCCTGAAGATCAAACGTGACGTTGTCACAAAACTGCTCGATGCCGGCCTGTATCCGTATACAAAGCGGTACCTGGGTACCTTCAACAACCACTTCAGCACCATTGGCATGATCGGCATGAACGAAGTCGGCCTGAACGCTGCCTGGCTGCGCAAGGACCTGACCCACGAGGAAACCCAGAAGTTCACGGTGGAAGTCCTGAACCACATGCGGGAAAAACTGTCTGACTACCAGGAACTGTACGGTGATCTGTACAACCTGGAAGCCACCCCGGCAGAAAGCACCAGTTACCGGCTGGCCAAGCATGACCAGGAACAGTATCCGGACATCATCACCGCCAACATGAACGGCACCCCTTACTACACGAACTCCAGCCACCTGCCGGTCGGCTATACGGATGATATCTTCAGCGCCCTGGACATCGAAGACCAGTTCCAGACCCTGTACACATCCGGCACAGTCTTCCATGCCTTCCTTGGCGAACGGCTGAGCGACTGGCGCAGCGCTGCCACCCTGGTGCGCAAGATCTCCGAAAACTATAAGCTGCCGTATTATACGATGAGCCCGACCTACTCGATCTGCCCGAATGACGGCTATCTGAGCGGGGAAATCTGGAAGTGCCCGCATTGCGGCGCGGAGACGGAAGTCTACTCCCGGATCACCGGCTACTACCGGCCAGTCAAGAACTGGAATGCCGGCAAGTCGCAGGAATTCAAGGACCGTAAGGTATACCGGGTGGAAGGCCTGGAGTCCCGTCCGGTCTCCGACTTCGAAAAGAAAGTCTGGGAAAAAGTTCCTGAATTCCAGGCGGTCGCAGGCGATACTGCCGCAAAGGCCGAAGCTGTGATTGAGCAGGCGGAAGCGGCCCCGGCCATCGGCCTTGAGACTGCTGAAGCAGCCGGTGCGACAGGTCTGAAGCTGTTTGCCACAACAACCTGCCCGAACTGCAAGATCGTCGCGGCGGACATGACCAAGCGCGGCATCGCGTTTGACAAGGTATACGCCGATCAGAACCCGGCTGAAGCCAGGGAACTCGGCATCAAGCAGGCGCCGACTCTGGTTGTCATGAACGGCGACAAGGCCGTCAGCCGCTATACCGGTGTTTCTGAAATCAGAAAATATCTGTCCAAACTGAGCTGAGAAATGCAAAACGGATCGTGGCCAGTCAAAACGGCTGGTCACGATTTTCATTAAGGAGATAACATGTACGATTTGATTATCATCGGCGGCGGCCCCGCCGGTCTTACCGCGGCTGTTTATGCCGCAAGAGCAGCGAAGTCTGTACTCGTGCTCGAAAAGGAAACTGCCGGCGGACAGATCACCCTGTCGCCGGAGATTGAGAATATCCCGGGCTTCACCAGCATTTCCGGCGCGGAATTCGCTGACAAGATGGTTGACCAGGCCCTGGCACAGGGGGCGGAAATTGAGTTCGGCGAAGTCATTTCCCTGGAGGATCACGGTGATTATAAGGTCGCTGTTACCGATACAGATGACCGGTATGAAGCCAAAGCGGTTATTCTGGCAACAGGCGCGGCGCACCGGCACCTTGGCCTTCCGGAAGAGGAAAAGTTCATCGGCAACGGCGAGTCGTTCTGCGCGGTCTGCGACGGGGCGTTCTACAAAGACCGTACAGTTGCCCTGGTCGGCGGCGGCAACAGTGCCCTGGTCGAGGCAGTCATGCTGGCGAACCTGGTAAAGAAGCTGTATATCCTGCAGGACATGCCCTTCCTTACCGGCGAAGCCAGAATGCAGGAACGGCTGCGGGCAAAGGACAACGTCGAGATTCTGTGCAATGTCAGAGTCACCGGACTCATCGGTGATGAAGAGCTGACCGGGGTCCGGATCGAACAGGACGGGGAGCCGAAGGAAATCATGGTTGACGGCCTGTTCGTGGCCATCGGCACGGTGCCGCAGAACAACGCATTCAGGGATCTTCTTGACCTTGATGAGCGCGGTTATGTAATGGCAAAGGACAATGTCCTGACAAAGACGAGGGGCATCTTCGTCGCCGGTGACTGCCGGACCAAGAAGGTGCGCCAGGTGACCACGGCAGCGGCAGACGGGGCGGAAGCCGCGATTGCGGCCGTCAACTTCATCGAAGGCCGGGCATAAACAATAAAAATGACAGTGATGAACTGTCATTTTCTTTATCCGTTATAATATGCAGTAAGGAAAAACGGAGGGACAGGCCATGATTGAAACAGGGAGACTGCTGATGCGGCCGTTCGGCGCAGATGACGCGGAACTGCTGAATCAATTGTATTCGAATGAAGAGATCATGCGGTATATGCCATTCGACCTGGAGGATATGGAAGCCTCCCAGGCCCGTCTGGAGCGGATCCTGCGGGACTGGCAGGCGGATCCGGTCATGAACTACGAGTTCGCGGTCATCCGGAAGGACACCGGGGAGAAGATCGGCCGCAGTCATATCCAGATTGACGCGGAAACCGATACCGGCATGGTCGGCTGGCTCTTATTGGAAAAAGAGTGGGACAAGGGATATGCCACAGAGATGACGGCAGCCCTGATCGCATATTGTTTTGACGTGCTGGGCCTGCACCGGGTCAACGCCTTGTGCCATCCGGACAATAGCCGGTCCCGCAGGGTGCTGGAGAAATACATGCGGCTGGAGGCGCACTACCGGGAAAAATGCCGGTATGTGAAACACGGTGAAGTCTCCTGGCGGGATGAACTGGAATACGCCCTACTGAAAACAGAGGCACCCCGGCCGTAACGGAACTGCGAAACCCCGGAACCCGGGGGTTTTTTACTTGCGGAAAGGTATATTCATGTATAATGAATTTCAATGATTCAGGAGAAACGTAAAATGAAAGACCGCAGCCTCCAGGCTGCCTTCCGGGCTACCATCCCGGTCATGACCGGCTATGTCGTGCTTGCCATCGGCTTTGGCCTGCTCTGTCAGCGGAGCGGGTTCCCGTGGTGGACCGGCATTGCGATGAGTGTATTCATCTACGGCGGCTCGATGCAGTTTGTGACGGTCGGACTGCTGACGTCCGGGGCCTCGCTGATCACGGCGGCCCTTACCACCCTCATGGTGCATGCCCGGCATCTGTTCTACGGTATCTCCATGCTGGACCGGTACCGGCATGCCGGGGCCGGGCGGACATATATGATCTATACCCTGACGGATGAAACATACTCGCTGGTCTGCACGGACGACCTGCCGGCCGGCTGTGATGCGGACCGCTACCGGTTCTTCGTGTCCATGTTTAACCATATCTGGTGGGTCAGCGGGACGGTCCTCGGCGTCATGCTCGGGGAAGTCCTGCCATTCAATACAGCTGGTATCGAATTCTCTATGACGGCCCTGTTTGTGACGGTCTTTACCGAACAGTGGCTGACGGCAAAAACACATATACCGGCCCTGATCGGCCTGTTTTCCTCGGCGGTTTCCCTGCTGGTATTCGGTCCGGGACGGTTCCTGATCCCGGCCATGATTATGATTACAGTGCTGATGATACTCTGCCGGCCGCTGATTGAGCGGCCCGGGGAGGGACAGGCATGAGTCTGATGTATATTATCGCGATGATTGCGGTTGTGACAGCGGTGACGATTGTTACCCGCTTCCTGCCGTTCTGGGTGCTGGGCCGCCGGAAAACACCGGCTGCGGTGGAATATCTGGGCCGGGTGCTGCCGTATGCCATCATGGCAATGCTGGTGGTGTACTGCCTCAAGGATACAGAGGTCATGGCTGCCCCGCATGGCCTGCCGGAAGCCGTTGCTGTCCTGATGACAGCCGTGCTGCATGTGTGGAAGCGCAGTACACTGCTCAGCATTCTTGCGGGCACACTGTGCTACATGTTTCTGGTGCAGATGTTTTTCTGAAAATAACAGGATTTTTTATACTGATAATCTTGTTTATAAGCATAAATATATGTTTTAATAATTAAGTTAAGACAAGGGGGACATACGTATGATCTGGGAAGGTAAACCGGAATTTGGTGACGATCTGGCCAAAACGAAAATCAGACCGCATAACACTTTTGGAGGAAAGGTAATCGAGATCCTCTATGGTGCGAAGGATGCTGAGGGTCATGCAGTTGCTCCGAAGGAAGGCACAGAGGACGGCCACGGCCGTTGGTTCGGCATTGAAGCCGATGGTGTCTATCAGATGTTCGTGTGGCAGAAGCCGGCATCCGAGGGCGGAGAAATTGAATATGGCACAGAGTATGGCGACAACGCCGTAGAGGTCATGGAAAACCAGCTGCTGCACAAGAAGGAACTGTGCCGGGAAGCTGAAGAAATCGGCAAGAACAGCGAGAATGACGCTGATGAAGAACGGCTGGCTGCCATCCGCAACGAGCTGGAAGACATGATCAACTGGCAGACACCGAAGGATGCGGAATATGTCAAGCGTCTGGGGCTGGCTGAAGAAGCATTCCAGAGAAGAATCGGCTACATCCGTACAAACAGAAAAGACAAGGAAGACATCCTGAAGCAGGCTGAAGCGCTGAAGGAAGTCACAAACTTCAAGGAAGCCAAGCGGGCAATGCGCCGTCTGCGCAGTGACCTCAGCGAGATCAGTTCCGCCGGGGCCCAGGCTGACGAAGAATTCTGGGACGCGTTCAACAAGCTCGACCGGGATCTCCGTGACCGTGAAACAGAATACTTCTCCAATCTCGATCAGAGAAGGGAAGAGGCCAAGGCAATCAAGGAAGAAATCATTGCCAAGGCAAGGGAACTCACAGCCGGTGTAACAAACTGGAAGGCAGCGACTGAGAAACTGAACGGACTGTTCGATTCCTGGAAGTCTGCCGGCAGCGCGGGCCGTGACCTGGATGAGGAACTGTGGCCGCAGTTCAATGAACTCCGGCAGAAGTTCTTCGAAGAACGGCAGAAGTTCTTTGATGAGAGAAATGCCCAGTTCAAGGCCAGTGTTGAGAAGAAGAATGCCCTGATTGAAGAAGCCAAGGCAATTGTTGAGAAGTCTGATCTGAGCAAGGCAATCACTGACCGCATGAAGGAACTGGATAAGGAATGGCGTTCCGCCGGTTACTCCGGAAAAGAAGACAACGACCGTCTGTGGGATGAATTCACAAAGGTCAAGGATATGTTCTGGGGTGCCAAGAGAGACGCTGCGAACAAGCGTTTCCAGGCCCAGGTAGATGCCAAGCAGGCAGAACTGGATGCCGCAAAGAAGCAGCTGGAAGACCTGCAGTACAGACTGACCCTGGATGTTGTGCCGGTTCTCAAGGAAGACCTCGAACGCAACGTCTATCTGAAGGAAGAAGCGATCCGGAAGCTGGAAGCTGAACTGGAAGAACTGAAGGGCAGACTCAACTGAATCTGATCCGCAAAAGAGGACGGAATGTCCTCTTTTTGTTGTGCCTGTTCAGGGGAAAGAGCAGGAACAGGAATCACTGTATGATATTCCCCGGGAAAGTATCGTTGCTTATAATAAAAACAGGAGGATACCTGAATGGAACAGAAACTCAAGGATAAAGTGGTAGTAATCACCGGGACAACTTCCGGTATCGGCGCGGGCATGGCCAGGCTGTTTGCGGCGCACGGCGCAAAGGTGGTCGGCAGCGGCAGACGGCAGGAAAAAGGCGAAGCGGTGGTCAGGGAGATCATTGAACAAGGCGGCGAGGCGGTATTTGTCAGGACGGATGTCCTCGAGCAGGACCAGCTTCAGAACCTGATTGATACGGCGGTAAAGACATACGGCAGGATCGATATCCTGGTCAACAATGCGGCCTATGAACCGACCAAGGTCTTTGCCGAAAACACGTATGAGGATTACCGCAAGGTAATTGATACAAACCTCGGCAGCTACATCATGGCCAGCATTTACGCGCTGAAGTATATGCGGGAACAGAAGAGCGGGAAGATTCTGAATATCAATTCCGTAACCGCGGAGCAGGTGGTGCCTGGGGTCGGCATGTATGCCATTGCCAAGGCAGGCATTACCAACCTGACAAAGATCATCGCCCTTGAATATGCCAAGGAGGGCATCCGCTGCAATGAAGTGAATCCGGGCCTGA
>JAEEHG010000238.1 GCA_016280695.1 Solobacterium sp.
CTGCCCAGGTCTGCCGCCTGCCGGTATGCGTCCAAGGCTGTCACATAGTCTTTCTGTTCCCAGGCATCTCCTGCTTTCTGCAGCAGTTCATTCAGTTTTTCTTCCATCGTCATCCTCCTGCCCGAACAATCTCGCCATCATATATTCATCCCGGTATTCCCCATGTACTTTCATGGTTTTCCGGCGTCTTCCTTCCACTTCAAAGCCGCTCTGCCGGTACAGCGCCTGTGCCGCCGTGTTGTCGCATTCCACGGTCAGGTCCGCCCGGACAATGCCTTCCCGTTCTGCCCAGGGTTCCAGCTGCGCAAAGAAAGCCGTACCGATCCCGGCATGGCGCCAGCCGGCGCGGATGCCGATCACGATATAGGCGGTGTGGGCCGTACGTATATTCCGCCCTTTTCGGGCCATGAAAAAACCGATGATCTCAGACTCGTCCGCGGCGGCCAGCAGCAGGTCATGATGCCGGAGTGAATCCGCAATGATTCTTTCCACAGCCGCGTCATCGGGCATTGCCTGTGCCCTTTCCCCCGGTTCATACAGCATGAAGTCAGTTTCCTCATCCAGCTGCAGCAGCATCTTCCGGTATCCGCTGGCGTCTTCCGGACCCATGGGCCGGATCGTAATCCCGTTCATGCGGCCTCCTATTTCAGGCCCCGATAGAACCGGACAGCCCCGGCGATTTCGTCGGCAGTGGGGTGGTTCTTGGCAATCCCGCCGATCAGACGGAACGGCCCGAACGTATCAAAGCCCAGGCACTGGTAGGTGCCCAGCTCCTCATTCCGCCGCCGCTCCATGACTTTGCGGATCTGGTCGAAATAACCCTTGCGCGGGGCCCCGCACGTGCTGATCAGGAAGACCGGCCGGCCGATCGGCAGGTGTTTTTCCGCATAAGCCAGTACCTGCTTGGCAAAACTGCCGTAATAGATGCCGGACGCGATGCCGATGCGGTCATAGCCGGACAGGTCCCTGTCTTCTTCAATGACATTGATCAGGTCCACGTTTTCATCAGCCTGCCGGATCGCGTCCAGCAGTTTTTTCGTGTTGCCGTGGTGCGCCGAATAATAGATGATTCCTGTTTTCATAACTGGTCCCCTTTATATGATAATCCCGTTCAGATGATCGATTTCGTGCTGGATCACCTGGGCCGCGTAACCGGAAAACTTCTGCCGGCGCCGCTGCCATTGTGAATCGTAATATTCCACTTCGATATTCCGGTACCGTCTGGCCGGCCGCATGCCGTCCAGACTCAGGCACCCTTCCATAGTGTCATACGGTGTATCGTGCCGCAGAATGACCGGGTTGAACATGATGATGCCCATCAGCCCGGTATTGACAACGATAATGCGTTTACTGACGCCGATCATGTTGGCGGCCATGCCGGCACAGCGGTCACGGTTGGCCTGCAGGGTATCGAACAGGTCCTGCGCGGTCATTGTGTCGCTGCGGTCGGCCGGCACCGACTTCCTGGCCAGGAACATGACATCCCTGATCACCGGCCGGATCATGCGGGCCTCCGTTCAAAGACATATTCCGCCGGGGAGGACAGATCTTCCCGGTAATGGAAATGAAGCCGGTCAAAGGCTTTCATGTCCTCCGGCTGTTCAGCCTGCTGCTCGGCCAGCCAGCGGACCATCTCGCCGCGGCCCATCTTGGCATAGACAGCCTTCGTCACCAGCTTATTGCCGGCGGCTTCACAGAAAGTCACGTTGATCCAGTGATCTTCCGGGGCCAGGTACGGTTCCACGGCCTGGGCATATTCCCGCGAGGCGAGGTTGATGATCACACCGCTGTCATCCCGCACCGCGTCATAGAGCTTCCGGCCCCAGTAGGCATAAAGATTCCCGCTGCCGTTCACATCCGCCTCCGCCTGCATCTCCAGCCGGTACGGTGTTACCCCGTCCAGCGGCCGCAGCACGCCATAGAACGCGGAAAGGATCCGCAGGTGTTCCTGGACCCAGGCAAACTGTTCATCCGTGAAAGCCCCCGGGGCCATGTGCTGGTAGGCAATGCCGTCATAGGCCAGCACAGCCGGAGTCAGTTCCCCTTCCAGGTTCATCGTTTCCAGCCGGGCAGTATTCTGTGCCGCCAGCTTCGCGCTGCACTTCCACAGGGTCTGCAGCTGCGCTGGTGTCCGGGTCCGCAGCCAGGCCAGGATTTCTTTTGTTTCCGCCGGAAACAGCGGTCTGCCCTGCGGGGAAAGCCCGTCATCCATCCGCATTTTCTTGGCCGGAGCCAGGATGACGCGCATCAGCCCAGGGCCTCCAGCATGTTTGCCGCATCAGCTGCGGCTTTTACCTTGTCGTCAGCCCGGATAATCGTGCCGGCCTCGTCGATCAGATACGTTGTCCGCACAACCCCCATGGATGTTTTCCCGTAGAGTTTCTTTTCCTTCCATACATCATAGGCTTCGATCACCTGCCGTTCCGGATCGGCCAGCAGGGTGATGCCGAGATTCTGTTTCTCTTCAAAGCGCTTGTGGGAAGCGACCGTATCCTTGCTGATGACGAGGATCACAGCTCCCTTTTCCGCAAACTGCGGGCGCATGGCCGTATAGCTGCAGGCCTGTTTCGTGCAGCCGGCGGTATTGTCCTTCGGGTAAAAGTACAGAATCACTTTCCTGCCCCGGTAATCCTTCAGGGCATGCATGACCCCGTTCTGATCCGGCAGGGTGAAGTCCGGGGCTTTCGTTCCGATTGCGAGCATGTTGTGTTCCTCCCTTTTATTTTCTCAGCTGTCCTGTCTGACCGTATAGCCATGTCCGGCCAGGGCCTTCAGGGCTTTTTCGAGATTCTCCTGTTTGACCAGGATATAGTCCGTATCATAGGTAGATACGGCAAAGATGCTGATCTGCTGTTCCGCCAGAATATCCGCGATGCCGGCCAGAATGCCGATCAGGCTGAACTCCATCGTGCCGGATACCCGGAATCCGCGCCAGCCGTCTTCCCGGGCTGTGGTAAATTCCGGGGTTTCTTCCGTCGGACATACCAGGGACAGTTCATCGGCTGTCTTTGCCAGAAAGAAAAGCTTGCAGTCCAGATCGAAATCCCCGTCCGGATCCAGTTTGCAGACTGTTAATGCTTCATTCAACACTGTCAGTTCCATTGATGTTCTCCTCCAGACCGGACAGGATCAGATACTGCGCAGTCCTGGCCAGCACTTCATCCAGACTGAAGTATCCGGCCTGCCGCAGGGTTTCCCGGCCCTGTATGTACACAATCACTGCGGGCACCGACAGGATGCCGTGCTGGGCCGCGATGTCCGGGCAGACTTCTATGTCAATATAGCGGGCCGTACAGGCGTGGTTATCACACCAGCTGTCGATCCGGTGCCGGATGGCCGCACAGGGACCGCACTGTTCCGACCCGAACTGCATGATGACCGCATCCGCCGCCTGCCGCAGCTGCTCATACGCGGCCAGGCTTTCCAGCGTTTTCATTCTGCATCCTCCAGCATCTTCTCCCGGAAGCTCATGATGATTTCCCGGGGAATGCCGAGCTGTTCTTCCAGATAGGCTTCCGGGCCGCGGGCATTGATGACTTCCAGGGCTGCGTCAAGATATTCTTCCCGGGCCAGGAAGAGGTCACGCACTGCTTCGGCCTGCGGCAGCGGCTGTCCGTCCGCAAGCATTTTCCGGTAAAATCCTTCGGCTCTGGGACCGTTGGTTTCGTTGGTCAGCAGATAATCTTCCCGGACGGCCGCTTCATCCGCGCCAAGGGCCAGCAGGACCAGCGCCGATACCAGCCCGCACCGGTCTTTGCCTTCCGTACAGTGCCAGAGCACGCTGCCCTGTTCATAATCGTGCGTCATGATATGCCGCAGGATCCTGCCGAAGCTTGCCCGGCAGTCAGCCTCCGTTACCATGTCTCTGTAAAGCAGGTCCATCTGCGGCAGCCGGTTCACGGTTTCCTGTTTCTGCTCATGGGAAATGCCGATCCGCTGCTCGTCAAAAACCGGACAGTGAATCTGTTCAATGCCCGGCATGACCCGGTCGGGATGTTTCTGCACTTCCCGGCCGGTCCGCAGGTCTATGACCGTACGCAGCCGCCACGTTTCCCGCAGCAGCTGTTCATCAGCTTCCTGCGCCTCTCCCAGATGGGCCGAACGCAGCAGGCAGCCGCGCCGGATACGGCGTCCGTCCGCGCCGAAAAGACCGCCCAGGTCACGGGCATTGCGGATATGCGGAAAAGAAATTAACCGGATGTTCATTCATCCTCCTGGGCACGGAAATACGTTGTCCTGGCATAGGCGAACCAGGTGTTGAAATCCCGGATGGCTTCCCGGCTCAGCGGGTGTTCCGGTTCCATCATGTCAAAGGCGTGGTACATGCCCGGATAGACATTGATTTCCGCAATGACGCCGGCCCGGCGGAGATTGTTGACATAGAACATCGTTTCATCGTAGAACGGTTCCCCGGTGCACACAAAGGTATAGGCCGGGGGGAGGTCATGGTAATCCGTCTGCCGGCCGGGAACCGCGTAGACCGGCAGATGTTCCCGGTTCCGTTTGCCGCGCAGGTAGATCTGCCAGGCCTGATGATTTCGCCTGGTATTCCAGATCTTGTTGTGGTTGTTGTACGACGACTCCGTGTCCCGGTCATCTAGCATGGGATACAGGGGCATCTGGGCCGCAATCTGTACAGAATGCCGGTCTCTTGCCAGCATGCATAAAGCCGCGCACAGGCCGCCGCCCGCACTCTCGCCGCCCACCATGAGCTGGTCGCTGCGCATATTCAATTCATCGGCGTGCTTCCGCATGTACAGCAGGGCGCCATAGCAGTCTTCCAGGCCGGCCGGCCAGGGATGCAGGACCGACAGCCGGTAATCCGGAGCCACAACAGTGCAGCCATGGTTGACCACCAGGTCAAGGGCCCGGCCCATGAAGACCATTTCCTTCATCCCGGTCGCATAGCCGCCGCCATGCAGCCACAGCACCCCCGGTCCGGGGGCTGTTTCTTCTTTCGGGCGTACAATCAGCAGATTGACCGGGTTCCCGTTGACAATGATCCGTTTCTTCTCTGTCCGGGTCCGGGCGTCGGTTAATCGGATATTGATCATCTGAACTTCACCGCGGTGCCGTAGGCCATGACTTCCGCCGCTGACTGCATGATGGAACTGGAAGAGTAACGGACACAGACGACTGCATCCGCCCCGAGCTGCTCTGCTTCCTCCACCATGCGCTTGGTCGCCAGTGCCCTGGCATCATTCATCATTTCGTTGTAACGGGTCAGTTCTCCCCCGACCAGGGTCTTCAGGCCGGCGCCGATGTCCCGCACTGCGTTGACTGTCTGGATGGTGCTGCCTTTGACCATGCCGAGCATTTCCAGTTCATGGCCGCTGATGGTTTCAGTAGTTGTCAAGATCATCTGTTTCACCTTTCCGGATCTCCCGGATCCTTTCTTTCAGTACGGCAATCATCCCGATTGCCAGGGCAAACATCAGTGCCGCATAGACAACGCGGATAATGCCTGGAATCTCTTTTGTATAAACATAGACGGCACCTGCCCCGGTAAACAGCAGGCAGAAGAACACTGCCAGGATGACAGCGGTCCGGATCTTTCCCCTGCGGTCTGTCATTTCCCTGTAATCCGCCCGTATTCCCTGCCGGTCGGCAGCATCTTCATGGTTTCCGCCGTCAGGATGAAGGTATTCTCACGGCTGAACAGGATGACGATATCACTGCCCCCGAACAGGAAGTATCCCATCGGGTCACCTTTCTTTACCGCTGCCCCCGGCACGACTTCCGGCTCGAAATTGACGGAACTGACCTGGCACATGCCTACCGGCACAATCGCCGCCAGACCGCCGCCGTTCAGTTCCATGGTAATAACGGCCCGGCTTTCAATGATCTGCCAGCCGAAATCATCCGAGTGGTACTGCTGGTACTTGCCCCTTGCCTTGTTCCAGGTGATCACCCCGCCCGGGGCATCCGCAGCCGGAATTGCAAAGACTTCCCTGATCGTGCCGCTGAAGGGGAAATGATACCGGTGATAGTTGTTCACATCCAGGAATGTGTGGGTCAGTGTCCCGCCGGCAAAGGCCTTGGCATATCTGCTCTTTCCCAGCAGAGCCGAAACATCGCTCAGTACCGCTGTCTTGATGCCGACCCCGGCATCTCCTGCTCCTTCAGGCAGGACAATCCGGCTGTCCTCATCGATCTTCCAGACTCCCTGCGGCGCCGCGTCAGCCGGTGAAACCATGACGCTGTCATCATCCGGGGCACTGATGGGACGCCGGTCCGGGCTGCTCAGGCGGCGGGCAAAGAAATCATTGAAGCTGTGCCAGTTTGCGGGATCCTCATACAGGCCGTCTTCCAGATTGAAATCCGGATTTGTCCGGGCCCTTTCCAGATATTCGTCACACCAGGAGGCCGGCGTTTTCAGCCAGGCCCCGTAAATGCCGATATACCGGTTCAGCCAGCTCCGGAACGGTTCATGATACGTCAGGCAGTTATAGTAGTAGCCTCTGTCCTGCAGGGCGGCCAGCGGCTGGTCGGCAATGAAATAGAAACACCCCATGCTCTGATCGATCTGGTCATACAGCCGGATATGCTTTCCTTCGGGATGAATTGCCCAGGGCATCGCCCGGCAGGAACGGTCCAGGAATTCATAGTACGAATCCAAAGAGCTGACCGGGTTGGTCTCGGGATCGGGATTCAGGGCGTGGGCCTGCGCAATGGCCGTCTGCAGCAGTTCCTTCAGTTCACTGTCGTGCTCCGCCATATGAATCAGGTCCCAGGTGATGTCTTCGTGCGCATCGGTGCGGAACAGATCCGTTGTCGTGAATGTTTTTTCCATCTCTTTTTCTTTCATACCGCTGTCTCCGCTGCCCGGCCTGTACGGACAGTCTGTTCTTCCTTATTGTATCGTTTATGCGTAAGAAGTTGAATCAAACACATTGCAAATAAAACTGCCTGACAATAAAATGTTATTCATGACAGAAAACAAAATCACTGAAGGGAATGTCCCCCGCCAGCTGCTGGCCTTCTTCTTTCCGCTGCTGGTCGGTTCGGTCTTCCAGACTCTATACAACACAGTAGACAGTATCATCGTCGGACGCTTTGTCGGGGCCAATGCCCTGGCGGCTGTCGGCGGCACAGGCATCATCATGGGCATGCTGGTGGGCTTCTTCATGGGCATGGCCAGCGGCGGCACCGTAATCATCTCCCAGTATTACGGGGCAAAGGACA
>JAEEHG010000239.1 GCA_016280695.1 Solobacterium sp.
ATTTTGAACCGGAAATGTATCAGTCCAATACAGCCGGCATGGTCAGGCTGATTGAGGACTGGATTGAAAAGAATTAGAGCCGGCGGTGCCGGGAAGGGACATAGAATTCCGCCATGTCATCCAGCCGCACGCAGCCAAGGGAATGACCGAAGACGCATCCGCAGTCGATATGCAGGATGCTTTTCTTTTTTCCATGGGCAATGATGCCGTCATATTCAGGACCATACAGGAAAGTCGGCAGGTGTCCGACAATCATGGTTACATCATCAAACGGATTGTCATCCAGCCCGATATGGGGCCAGATCAGTTCACTGACCGGCACTGCCGACAGCCGGACACCCTTATGGCAGTAACTGCCCAGGCCGGCATGCACCAGCAGGAACTTCCTGCCCAGCAGCGTGAGTTCCTTGTAGAAAACCTGGTTCTCCAGATACAGCTTGATGTCGTAGCAGTCCGGATAATCCAGTTCCATGAAAGCATCAGCCGTGGCAAAGCCGCCGTTGCAGTCCAGCCAGAGCCGCAGATCATCGGAAAGGGGCACTTCACTGCCTTCCCGCTTGGCATCGATCAGGGTCTGGATATGACGGTGGAACCAGATATCATGATTGCCGAAAATCAGGTGCATGTTGTCATGCTTCATAATCTTCTGCAGCAGCGCGATTGAATCACTCCCGCGGTCGCAGACATCGCCGACGATGTACATTTCATCGTAGCTGCTGAAAGCGATGCGTTCGAGCATCTCGTCAAATTCATGCAGGCAGCCGTGCAGGTCACTGATTGCGTAAGTACTCATGTGAATTACCGGAGTACTATTCTATCATGTGTGCTGTTCATTCACCAGAGAACTCTTTTCATCAGGGAATCTGTTTGTTATAATCATTGAGTAAAATTTGAAGGGTGGTATTAATTTTTATGGGAAGAGCGCATGAAGTACGCGCGGCCTCAATGGCCAAGACGGCAGCTTTGAAATCCAAGCTGTATTCAAGATTCGGTAAGGAACTGTATATTGCAGCAAAGTCCGGCGTCCCTGACCCGGATATGAATCTGGCCCTCGCCAGAAAGATCAAGGAAGCCAAGTCCAACCAGGTTCCGGCTGATGTCATCAAGAGAGCAATCGACAAGGCCAAGGGAGGCACGGATGAAAGCTATACCGAATGCCGGTATGAAGGCTTCGGCCCGGGCAGCAGCACAGTCATCATTGACTGCCTGACCGACAACACCAACCGGGCATATACGGAAGTCAAGACGGCTTTCAATAAGTCCAAGGGTTCCAAGATTGCCAATGCCGGCGCGGTTTCGTTCAACTATGAGCACTGCGGCCTGTTCGTCTTCCCGTTTGAAGATGAGGAGACAATGCTGGACGCGCTGATGGAAGGCGAAGTCGATGTTCAGGATATTTCCGTCGAGGACGGCACGATGACAGTCAAGACGGTATTCCAGGATTTCGGCAAGGCCCAGGACGCAATTGAAAAACTGATCCCGGGTGTTGAGTTTGAAGTCTGCGAAGTCACGATGCTGCCGAATGAGTATGTCACGCTGAGCAATCAGGAAGAGATTGAAGGCTTTGAAAAGCTGATGGCACTGCTCAACGACATCGATGATGTCAACAAGATCTACACCAACGTCACAAGCGAAGAATAAGCGTAACAAAACCGGCCGGGTATTACCGGCCGGTTTTTTTGATGATATGGGCCCCGCCGATCTCACTGCGGCGGATCCGTTCGGCTTCTTCGGGAGCCAGGACGGAAGTATAGACCAGGGTGGTGCGGTATTCCAGCTGCCGCCAGGGCAGGGGCACATCCGCGAACCGGCTGGCCACCCGGACATCACTGCCGCGGAGCTGATGGAGATACTGCTGCCCCGTTTCATTGAAGGCCAGCACCCGCAGGGTGTCAGGCTCACCCAGGCTGCGGGCTTCTTCCTTTGTGACCAGGTTCATGATCTGCAGCAGGCTGCGGCGGATGCGGCCGGCTGTATACCTGGAGGTAACGGCATCCTGCAGGAAGCCTTCATATGTATAATTCTTCTCCGCGGTTTCCTTCAGGTGTTTTTCAAGTCCTTCACTGATCAGGAAACAGCCGGCGAGCTGCTCCCGTTTCATGGTCAGCAGCAGTGTTCTGGCATAACTGTAATAAAGTTCCATGGTAACCGGCCTGCCGGCTGTCATGACGGCCCGCATCGGGGTGTTTTCCGGCAGCGGCTTTCCTTCGGCCCAGGCCCGGCGCAGGGCCAGGCCGCTGGCCCATGGCCCGATTTCCGGATCCAGGTAACCGCCCCGGCGTTCCACCAGCACGGGTCTGATCTGCGTGTCTTTCAGCGCCCGCAGGTAACAGACAGCAAGGATGTCATTGGGCATCATGCTGGCCGTCAGCAGGCTGTAGGCTTTCGGATACCCGGCCCCGGTCTTCATCATGGTCCGGATATGGTCCGGATTGACCGGGGTATCGGCGATTTCCTGCAGATTCTCCAGATTGCCGCACTCACTGCCGAAACTCATTGCGCTGCATCCGGCCAGGGACAGCAGGCGGACCCCGCCGCGGGCAAACTGTGAAGCGCTCTGCGTGGCATAAAGATAGGGCAGTTCGATGACCAGGTCGGCCCCGCTGCGCACTGCTGCCTCAGCCCGGGCCCATTTGTCGATGGCTGCCGGTTCCCCGCGCTGCACAAAATTGCCCGACATGACCGCAATGATACAGTCTGCCCCGGTGTTTCTGCGGGTTTCGGCAATGTGGTGGATATGTCCTTCGTGAAACGGATTGTATTCCGCGATGATTCCGCAAGCTTTCATAATTGACCTCATGTCTATGTTACAATAAAAAGCGTGAAAGAAGGTGTCTTTATGAGTCATACACTGGCTGTTAGCATGTACCGGCCAAAGGGAGAGCCGCTGGCGGTTGTGGAAATTATTCACGGCATGGCGGAGCATCGGAAACGCTATGATGAGTTTGCCCGCTGGCTGCAGGAAAAGGGGTTTGCGGTTGTCACTTATGACCTGCCGGGTCATGGGGAAACGGCGGAAGGATCGCCGCTGGGATACTTCGGCATGAAGGATGGCTGGGGCAATCTCGTCAAGAGTGCCCGTACAGTTGCCGAGGAATGCATGCGGCAGTATCCGGACAAACCTTTCTTCATCCTCGGACATTCGATGGGAACCATGATTGCCCGCTGCTATCTGCAGAAATATGACGGGGATCTTGCCGGCATGATCCTGAGCGGGGCGCCGAACTACAACAGCGCCGCGTCTGCCGGCATTAATCTGGCCAAGGCCATCCGCACCTTCAAGGGTCCGAAGGGCCACAGCCGGCTGATGGACAAAATGGTGACCGGCAACTTCAACAAAGCAGTGCAGAACCCGAAAACACCGGTGGACTGGCTCAGCTACAATGAGGAAAACGTACAAAAGTACATCGCTGACCCGCTGAGCGGCTTCCCGTTTACCATCCAGGGTTACCTGGATGAACTGCAGGGGATGCAGCAGATGGCCGATGTCAGCCGTTATGAATGCCGCAACCATGAACTGCCGATCTATTTCTTTGCCGGTGAGGAAGACCCCTGCATCGGCGGCCTGAGCGGTCTGGAGAGCTCGATTGACACCCTGCGCAAAGCGGGATATGTCAACATCACCAGCCGCCTGTATCCGCACATGCGGCATGAAACGCTGAACGAAGAAGACCGCCTGCGGGTGTATGAAGAAACAGCCGCATGGCTAACTGAACAGCTGAACAAGCCTTTATAAATAGATCAGCATTGACTTTGAAATGCGGTTTGCTATAATTTAATCCGTTAACGACGAAGGAGACGCACTCGTGAGATGGACCCGTTCGGAACTGCTGCAG
>JAEEHG010000240.1 GCA_016280695.1 Solobacterium sp.
CCGGTCAGAACAAATTACAGAAAAGAATCCGGGAAATGGATTCAGTGCAGCTGAGGAGGACAGGACATGATTTTTGACAGAAACGAAAACAAGGAAGTCATCGCGCTGCTCGGGGCGGGCAGTATGGGCATGGCCATCATCAGAAGATTTGCGGCCGGCCGAAAGATCCTGCTGGGCGACATCAGTGAAGCCAATCTGCAGAAGGCTGCGGATGAGCTGCGTTACAGCGGCTATGACGCGGAAACCTGCATCGTCAATGCCATGGAGAAGGAATCTGTGGAAGCCTTTGCCGAAAAAGCGGCTTCCCTGGGCCCGGTCATGTATTTCGTGGATACAGCCGGCGCTTCCCCGAGCCAGGCCAGCCCGGAACATATCCTGAAGCTGGACATGGTCGGCACAGGCTATGCCGTGGATGCCTTCGGCAAGGTCATGGCGGCCGGCGGGGCAGGCCTCATCATCTCCAGTCAGACCGGGTACATGATGCCGATTCCGTATGAAGCGGAACAGCAGATCCTGAATACGGACACTGACAAACTGATGGATATCAGCTTCATCCGGGAAAAAGCGGATCGATCCGGTACGGCCTACATGATTGCCAAGCGGGTGAATCATCTGCAGGCAATGAAAGCCGCGGCGACCACGTGGAAACAGCGCCGGGCCCGGATCAATACGCTCAGCCCGGGCATCATTGTCACCCCGCTGGCCTATGATGAATTCCGCGCTGCCGGTGACATTTACCAGACGATGATTGATGCCAGTGCCGCCATGCGGACGGCATCCTCCGATGAGATTGCTGAAGCAGGTGCCTTCCTGCTCGGGGAGCACGCATCCTTCATCACCGGCACCGACCTGCTCATTGACGGCGGGGTCATCGCCTCCATCCGGACCGGGGAGTACCAGCTGCACTGAATCCAATGATTTGAACTGAAAACCACTTGAGGAGGATATTATGGAAACATTTGAATTAAATAACGGCATTGCCTGCCCGGTGATCGGTATCGGCACATTCATGCTGTCGCCGGCAGACGCGGAAAACAGTGTCCGGGAAGCTCTGAAGATGGGTTACCGGATGATCGACACAGCCAATGCATACGTCAATGAGCGGGCGGTCGGCCGCGGCATGCGGGACAGCGGCGTGAAGCGGGAAGAGGTCTTCCTGTCCACCAAACTGTGGCCCAGTGAATACGAAAACGAAAACGCCGTAGAGGAAACCCTCGAACGCCTCGGCACGGATTATGTGGACCTGCTGTACATCCATCAGCCGGCCGGAAACTGGCTGGCCGGTTACCGGCAGCTGGAAAAGGCTTACCGGGAAGGCAAGGCGAAATCCATCGGCATCTCCAACTTTGAAGGAAAGTATATCGGGCAGCTGCAGAAGGAATGGGAGATCATCCCGCAGTTTATCCAGGTGGAGGCGCACCCGTACTTTGCCCAGGATGAGCTCAGGAAGACACTGGAACAGTACAATATCCGGATCATGAGCTGGTATCCGCTGGGTCATGGTGACAGCACCCTGATGAATGAACCGATATTCAAAAAGCTGGGTGAGAAGTACGGCAAGACCGGGGCCCAGGTCATCCTGCGCTGGCATGTGCAGATGGGCTTCGCGGTCATCCCGGGGAGCCGGAATGTGAACCATATCCGGGAGAATCTTGATATTCTCGACTTTACTCTGACCGACGAAGAAATGACAGAGATTGCGGAACTGAACCGGGGCGAGCGGTATTATCACCGGACAGACGCACAGCTGGCGGGTTTTGCGTCCTGGAGGCCTGATTTTGAAGCGCGTTAAGCCGGCTGTCCTGCTGACCTTTTCCCTCCTGCTGGGCGGGTGTTCTGCGCCCGCTCCGGCAGCTTCTGAAGCGCCGGCTGATCCCGCTTCGGCCGCTGTGAGTGAAGAGGAATCCGGCCGGGTGCTGATTGCCTATTTTTCCCGGGCCGGGGAAAACTGGGAGGTCGGCAACGTGGCCAAGGGCAATACGCAGATCGCGGCGGAAATCATCGCGGAAGAGACCGGCTATGATCTCTTCCGGATCCGGACTGTCAGGGAATACCCGCTGTCCTATGATGAGATGCTGAAGGTTGCCGAGGAAGAACAGAAGAACAACGAGCGGCCGGCGTTAAGGGATGAAGCCGGAAACTTCGCTGATTATGACATTATCCTGCTGGGCTATCCGATCTGGTGGGGTGATATGCCGATGGCAGTCTATACCTTCCTGGAGAGCTATGATTTTGCCGGCAAGACGGTTTACCCGTTCAATACGCACGCCGGCAGCGGGGAAGCCGGCACGGTCAGAAAGATCCGGGAAGTGATCCCTGACGCGGATGTGCATGACGGACTGGCCATCACCGGCAAGGATACGCAGAATGACCCGGACAAGGTCCGCGGCATCCTGCAAGACTGGCTGCGGGAAAACGGCCTGCAGGTGGAAGAATGAAATTCAGAAACACTCTCCTGACTGCAGAAGGGAGTATTAAACCATGAAAACCAGAATGCTGAGAGATATTGAAGTGTCTGAAGTGGGTATGGGCTGTATGGCCTTCTCCCACGGATACGGCAAAATTCCGCCGGAAGAATATGCCGTGGAGGCCATCAGGGGAGCGTATGAACATGGCTGCACTTTTTTTGATACGGCCGAGATCTACAGCCCGAACCTCGCCGGCATCGGGCATAACGAGCGGATTGTCGGCAAGGCCCTCAAGGATGTCCGGCAGAATGTCGTGATCGGCACGAAGCTGTTTGTCAGCCGCATGGAAACGGGCCTGCGCAATGATGTGTACCGGGCAGTGAAAAAACATCTGGAAGGCTCACTGAAGCGCCTGCAGACCGATTACGCGGATATCTATTACCTGCACCGGACCGGTTCCGTACCGATCGAAGAGGTGGCGGAAGCGATGGGCCGGCTGATCGACGAGGGAATGATCCGCGGCTGGGGACTGTCACAGGTGGATACGGGTGAAATTGCCCGCGGTCATGCGGTGACGCCGCTGACTGCCGTACAGAATATCTATTCGATGGTGGAGCGGGATGTCGAAAAATCAGTGATTCCGTACTGCTTGGAAAACAATATCGGGGTCGTGCCGTTCTCGCCGATTGCCAGCGGCCTTTTGTCCGGAAAGATTACCACGGAAACGCAGTTTGAAAAGCATGATGACGTGCGCAACTGGGTGCCGCAGCTGAGCCGGGAAAACATTGCCGGCAACCAGCCGATTATTGACCTGCTCGGACAATATGCGGAACTGAAACAGGCAACCCGGGCCCAGATCTCCCTGGCCTGGATGCTGAAGAAGTGTCCCAATGTCGTGCCGATCCCGGGTTCCAAAAACAAAGGCCGCATCATTGAGAACCTCGATGCGTCCCTGGTGGAACTGAGTAATGAAGAATTCGCGGCCCTGGATGAAGCACTGAACCGGTGCCGGGTCTACGGGCACCGGGGGTTCACCAGGTAATGACGCGGGATGAAGAAGCGGTCCGCAGCCTGTATCAGACAATGTATGCGGCGATGATTGCCAAAGCTCTCAAAACGCTGGAACAGATTCACGCTGCTGAGTTTGTCCTGACCCATATGACCGGCATGAAGCAGAGCAAACAGGCTTATATTGACAGCATCATGAACGGCACCCTGAATTATTACCGTCACAATGATGATGAAATCACGGTGCAGCTGCAGGGCGACAAGGTCCGGATGCGCGGCCGCAGCCGGGTGGAAGCGGCAGTGTTCGGGGGCGGCCGGCATACATGGCGGCTGCAGCTGGACTTTGACCTGGCCCGGCGGGAAAGCAGATGGCAGCTTACGGCCTGTACGGCTTCAACCTACTGACAATCAAAGAACGGCAATAAACCGTTCTTTTTTTTACTGCTGATCAGAAAGCATATTGACACAATGTCAGAATACGGGTATATAATAATTGACACGGTGTCAGAATAACACCGCAAGGAGGTATTTATGCCGAAAGGATCACCGGAAAGGACCGCCGCCCGCAGGGAGGAAATCATCAGCGCCTGCGAAAAACTGTATCAGACAATGAGCTTCAAAGAAATCACACTGAAGGAGA
>JAEEHG010000241.1 GCA_016280695.1 Solobacterium sp.
AGCACCGCCCGGTCGTTATTGATGCGGTTCCGTTGCTTCGCTATTTCGTTTTTGATTTCCCCCGGGGTATGGAGTGCCGTACCGGTTGCCTCTTCCAGCGCGTCCAGGCCTTCCTTCAGACTCGGCAGAAGATCAATCAGCTCATCGACGGTCATATCTTTCATGTTATCCGGCAGCTGATTCAGCTGGTTCAGCAGTCCCTGCATGGCCGGATCATGGGCGATAGCCTGAATCCCTTTCAGGGCACTGAGGGCAGCCTGGGCCTCCTGCAGCTGACGTATGCCGTCATCGATGGCGGCCAGATTGGCATTCATTTCCTTCTCAGCTTCCGCATAGGCTTTTTTGCCTGCCTCCAGTTCCTTTTCGCCGTCCTCTATTTTCTTCCGGGCCTCGTCCAGCTTGCTTTCCGCGGCAGCTTTCTGTTCGTCCAGTTCTTTCTGGCCGTCCTCCAGCTGTTTGATCCCGTCATCGAGCTGTTTCTGTCCGTCATCAATCTCCTGACGGGCATCGGCGATCTCCTGCTCTGCCTCGGCTATGGCGTCATTGAACTCCTGCAGACCATCCTCATATTCCGCCAGGCCGTCATTGTATTTCTCCATGGCTTCAGCCACGACCCGGTCCCGGCGCACATCAGCCTGGGTTTCCGCCAGCGTTTCAATCTTCTCCTTGACGGCCCCGTCATAGTCATCATAGGCATCCGAGAAAGAATCCATATCTGCCCCGGCAGCCGTCAGCACATTCATCTCCGTATAGTATTCCGGCACGAAGGTATCCTCCGTCACATACAGATAGGTACCGATGTACTGGTTGCTGAGGGTGCTGTTTTCCTTGGTCTGGTTCAGATAGACCGGCGTATCAATTGTTCCGACGATGGTCAGGGTATCCGTGTTCAGCCAGTCCGCCAGATCATCCTGCGGACGGTACAGTTTCACCGTGCTGCCAAGTGAAAATCCCTGAATCAGCTCGGTGCCGCTTTCCGCCAGCGCTTCCCCTGCTCTTTCAGGCAGCCGGCCGGACCGCAGGACAAAATGGTTTACCCGCATGTCTGCCGACCAGGAGTGAATCCGGGTAATGCTGTTGCGGCTGCCGCTGACCGCCGTCACATCCACAAACTTCGCGCCTTCGGCATCCCGGACATCATCCAGTTTCCGGACCGCGTCAATATCCGCTTCATCAAAACCAAAATCGGAATATACTGTTATATCCTTCAGGGCATATGCATCATCATACTGGTCCACGCTGTATGCCATGACGGTGGATACGGCCGAAACACCGACAAAAAAAGCCACGCCGAGGGTGACGATCGCCGTCAGTGAAAAGAAGCGGCTGCGGGTCGCCCTGATCAGACGGAAAAGATCTCTCTGCTGGCTTCTGTTCATCCGGCCTCACCACTCAATGGATGCGATATCCTGCGGATGCTCATTGTATTCGGCGGAAACAATCCGGCCGCTTTTAACCCGGAAAACACGGTCGCCCATCGGGCACAGGGCCAGGTTATGGGTAATGATGATCACGGTCATGCCATGGGTCCGGCACGTATCCTGCAGCAGCTGCAGGATCTGCTTGCCGGTTACATAATCCAGTGCCCCGGTCGGCTCATCGCACAGCAGCAGTTTCGGATTCTTGGCCAGCGCCCGGGCAATGGCTACCCGCTGCTGTTCCCCGCCGGAAAGCTGGGAAGGAAAATTGTTCATCCGTTCACTGAGCCCGACCTGTTCGAGGGTCGTCACAACATCCAGCGGATCACGGGAAATCTCCGTTGCCAGTTCGACGTTCTCCCGCGCGGTCAGATTCTGCACGAGATTATAGAACTGGAAGACAAAGCCGATATCAAAACGGCGGTAATCCGTCAGTGCTTTCTCATCCATCTCATCGATCCGCACCCCGTCAACTTCAATTTCCCCGTCAGTGCACTGATCCATGCCGCCGAGGATATTCAGGATCGTGCTCTTGCCGGCCCCGCTGGCACCGGCAATCACAACAAACTCCCCTTTTTCCACGGAAAAGTTGACGCCGTCCAGCGCCCTGATATCCACTTCACCGACGTGATACGTCTTGATAACATTACGGAATTCGATATAGCTCATAGTCAGTTTCTATTGTAACAGGAAAAAAGAAAGGCCGGTAATTTCCGGCCGCAGCTCATTACTTTCTCAGGCCAAGTCTCTTGACCAGTTCACGGTAACGGTTGACATCATTCTTCTTCAGGTATTCCATCAGATTTCTTCTCTTACCGACCATCTTCATCAGACCGCGGGAAGAAGAGTAATCCTTTTTGTGAGCCTTCAGATGTTCTGTCAGCAGGTTGATCTGCTTTGTCAGCATGGCGACCTGTACTTCAACGGAGCCTGTATCACCCTCGAAACGGGCGAAGTCCTTAATGATCTGCTGCTTTGTCTCTTTGTCGAGCATTTTCTTTTTCCTCCTTATTCAACAGTCCTTCCGGTCCGAGTAAACCGCCGAGGAAGCGGCAAACCCAGGCTGAAAGCCTTTATATATTACCATTCACCGGCCGCCGGTGCAAGCGTGTTTTCTGTCTCCGGCAGAAATTCCACAAGAACCGAATTCAGCAGCGGGAAACCGGCTTCTGTACAGGCCAGCCTGCCGCCGTCATCGGCCAGCAGGCCGCGGGCTGTCATGCGGCTGATCACTTCCCCGTAGATATCGTGCAGATCTATGCCGAAGCGGCGGGAAAAGTCTGCTTCGGAAATACCGTTTTTCAGCCGCAGACCCATCATGATCATCTCGAACATCATGTCTTCTTCAGACAGGGCAAGTTCATCCCGGGCCAGCGGATCAGCCAGGTAGGCTGACAGCCTTGCCGGCATGTCATAGCGGACATTCCCCTCCTTGCCGGAAGCGCCGCAGGATATGCCGATGAAGTCTTCATAGTGCCAGTACACCAGGTTGTGGCGGGATTCCCGGCCGGGCCTGGCAAAGTTGGATATTTCGTACTGCTCATAACCGTACGCGGGCAGGGTCCGGCAGATCCACTCGTACATGTCCGCTTCGGTATCCTCATCCAGCGGTTCGATTCCCCGCCGTCCGAAAACCGTATCCGGTTCCACGGTCAGGCTGTACAGCGAAAGATGATCCGGTCTGATTTCCAGGGCCCGGCGCACACTGTCCTGCAGGGAGACCATGGTCTGGCCGGGCAGGCTGTACATGAGATCCAGTGATATGTTGTCAATATCATGGTTCCGCAGGCAGGCGGCAGCCTGTTCCACATCCTGCGGCGTGTGATGACGGTTGAGCTTCTGCAGCAGAGTTTCATCCGCTGTCTGAAAACCGAGACTGGCCCGGTTGACACCGTGTTTCCGCAGCAGTTCCACTTTCTCATCCGTCAGTGTTTCCGGATTGATTTCAATCGTATACTCTTCTGTATCACGGCGGTACGGATCCAGCAGGCCCAGCAGTTCATCAAGCAGGTCCGGGTCCAGGCTGGTCGGGGTGCCGCCGCCGATGTAGATTGTCTTCAGCGGTCCGATTTCTGTTCCTTCCAGCTGTTTTTTTACAGCCTGAAGCCAGGCCATTGCCGTTTCCCGGCGATAGACCTCATGGCAGAAATCGCAGTAGTAACAGATTGTCCGGCAGAACGGCACATGCAGGTAAAGGGCCTGCGGCCTATTTGCGGCGGCTGTCATCATCCATTGAAAGCACGGCCATGAACGCTTCCTGCGGGATGACAACAGACCCGACCGCCTTCATGCGCTTTTTTCCTTCCTTCTGCTTTTCCAGCAGTTTCTTTTTCCGCGAGATATCACCGCCATAGCACTTGGCCAGGACGTTCTTGCGCAGTGACTTGATATTCGTCCGGGCAATGACCTTGCCGCCGATGGCTGCCTGCACCGGGATCTCAAACTGCTGCTTGGGGATCAGTTCCTTCAGCCGGATCGTAATCTCACTGCCCCGGGCATAGGCTTCCGAGCGGTGAATAATAACTGACAGGGCGTCCACCGGCTCACCGTTGAGAAGGATATCCATGCGGACAAGGTCTTCCTTGCGGTAGCCGATCAGTTCATAGTCGAGCGATGCGTATCCCTTTGAGCAGGACTTCAGCCGGTCAAAGAAATCAAAGATGATTTCCGACAGCGGCAGTTCATATGTCAGCATATTCCGGCCGGCATCGATCACCTGCATTTCCTTATAAATACCGCGCTTGTTCTGGCAGAGATCCATGACTGCCCCGATATATGTATCCGGCACCATCAGTTCCGCCTTGACATACGGTTCTTCCCCCCGCAGGATCCGGGAAGCTTCCGGCATCCTTGCCGGGTTGTCGATTTCAATCATCGTGCCGTCCGTCAGATAGACGTGATAGATGACCGAGGGTGCGGTAGCAATCAGGTCCAGGTTGTATTCCCTCTCCAGCCG
>JAEEHG010000242.1 GCA_016280695.1 Solobacterium sp.
GCCCTGGGCTGGCTGGCGGTAGCCCTGGTCATCTTCACCAGCTGGAAGCCGCGCAACGCCACCTGGGGTGCGTACCTGTTCGGCCTGTGCTACTGGGCCTATGTCTATATTCCGATCGGGATTTCCCGGTATCTGGCCATGAAGCTCAAGCTGGAGAATGTCACCTATATGCAGAATCTCTATAAGATGCTGCCGTATCTTGTGACAATTGTGGTGCTGTGTGTCGTCTCACGGCGCCGGAAACGTGAAAATCAGGCACCGTCCTCCCTGGGACAGAGTTATTTCCGGGAAGAAAGATGAAAAAAAGGTCTGCGCAGGCAGACCTTTTGTATTACATCAGAAAGATTACTTGTACGGCCATTCAACAGCATCGCTGATCGGGCATTCGTAAACTTCACCGTTCATGCTCTTTTCAAATTCTGCCTTGGCAGCAGCGAGCTTTTCCGGATGGGTCATGATGTCAAAGGCAGCGATACCCATGATCTTTGCGGCTCTGATCATGCCCTTCATGCCGATGGAGTGACCGACACAGGCCGTGACAGCCCAGCTGTGACCCGGGGCCAGGGAAGCTTCCGTGCATTCGGAAACCATGAAGCCCGGGCAGATGTGTTCAACATCGCCGTAGTCCGTGGAACCGAAGACGTCGTTGTGCAGCAGGGTCTGGTCCTCGTAGTCCAGCGGCAGGGTGCCTTCCTTGTACTGCGGGAACTTCTGGTTGATTTCATCGGCGTATTTCTTTTCTTCATCGGTGAAGTCTTCCAGCGGGACAATGGCTCTGGCATCCTGGACGGCCTGGGCCAGAACATGGTTCGGCAGGGTCGGGTAGATGCCGCCAAGGCTGATGATCTTCAGCTCTGTGTCTGTCATGTGGGCAGCGCCTTCTGCGCACTTGACGACTCTCTGGTAAGCGTCAACAGTTGCCTTTCTGGAAAGGGCCCGGATGAAGTACTTGACGGATGCGTGTTCCGGAACAATGTTCGGGGCCAGGCCGCCGTCGAGATAGATGTAGTGCATGCGGACGTCATCGGTAACGTGCTCACGCAGGAATTCTGTACCGATGTTCATGAGCTGGGCAGCATCAAGGGCGGAACGGCCCATGTGCGGGGCGCCGGCAGCGTGGGACGTCCGGCCGGAGAATTCGAAGATGACGCCTTCAACACCGGTGAATGTACCGAGCGTTTCGTGGCTGCTGTTGCTTGGATGCCAGGCATATGTGAAGTCGCATTCCTTGAACGCGCCGGCCCTGGCCATGAAGCCCTTGCCGGTCAGCTGTTCTTCTGCCGGGCAGCCATAGAAGATGACTGTGCCTTCCGCGCCGGCTTCTTCCAATGCGGCTTTCAGGCCGATGCAGGCACCGAGGCACCCGACCCCGAGCAGGTTGTGACCGCAGCCGTGGCCGATGCCGCCTTCAACGATCGGCTTCTGATACGGGACAAGATCCTGTGAGAGACCCGGCAGGCAGTCATATTCCGCCGCAAAGCCGACAACCGGCTTGCCGGAACCCCAGACGGCCCGGATGCAGGTCGGCATGCCGTAGGCACCGACTTCCACATCGAATCCATTGTTCTTGAGTGCTTCCGCTGTCCAGGCTACTGCCTTGACTTCGGTCCAGCCCATTTCCGGGTTTTCCCAGATCTTTGTCGCGAGATCGATGAGTTCATCAGCATGATCATCGATGACCTTAATGATTGTTTTTTCCATGATGGATCCTCATGTTTTTTGCATTATAACAGATATCAACTTTATCGTTTTATATATTATAAAAAAACCGACATTATTCCATGCCGGTATTCTGCTGGCCGAGGAACAGGCCGGAGATCTGTTCCGCCAGTTCTTCCTGGTCCGCGTGGTTGTTCAGCAGGTCCGTAAAGATGATATTGAATTCCGCCCCGGCAAAGGCCAGCAGCAGGATCCGGTCTTTTTCCCCGCGGATGTCATTCTGGTGGATCTGCAGCAGGCTGCGGTTCAGCAGGTCCAGGAACAGAAAGCCAAGGCCTGACCGGTTCAAAACCGTGAGCAGGGGGATGTACGGCTGGATGTGACGGAAGACCATGATCAGGCGTTCTTCGGTAAAGCGCTCCGACATGGAGTCGACCGGGTGCTGGCTGTGGAACTCCATCATGAGCCGGTAGATATAGTTTTCGATGATCTCTTCCTTGCAGGTGTAGTTGCGGTAATAGGTGGCCCGGCCGACCCCGGCGTGATTGACCAGTTCAGTGACAGTGATTTCCGAAAACGGTTTCCGGTTCATCAGTTCAAAGAGGGCCTGGGTCAGGCTGTTTTCAACGACTTCATGGTCTTTGGTGTGGTAATTCATAGACAAAACCCCGCATTCTGTATCGCAATACCGGCGCACAGACCGTCACTCATACGATACAATCTGTATTGCATTCATTATAACGGAGTTCAGACAGAAAGACGATGGAGAAGACAGCGATTATTACCGACAGCAATTCCGGCATGACGGCAGAGGAAGCGGAACGTTACAACGTGCAGGTTGTGCCGATGCCGGTGCTGATCAACGGTAAGGAATATTTTGAAAATGTGGATATCTTCCAGGGGGAGTTTTTTCACATTCAGAAGGATGATGCAAATATCATCACAACATCCCAGCCCTCGGCCGGTTATCTTGCCAGGCTGTGGAAGGAAACCCTGAAAGAATACGACTCGATTGTCTATATCCCCATGTCCAGCGGTCTTTCCTCATCCTGTCAGACAGCCGGGATTCTGGCCGGGGATTATGACGGCCGGGTCCAGGTGGTGGATAATCACCGGATTTCGGTGACCATGTACCAGTCGGTCCTGGATGCCTGCACCCTGCGGGACCAGGGACATACCGCGGCAGAAATCAAAACGATCCTGGAGACGGAAGCAGCCAACTCCAGCATTTATATTATGGTTGATACGCTGAAGTACCTGGTGAAGGGCGGCCGCATTACCCCGGCTGCGGCAGCGATGGGCTCACTGCTGCATATCAAGCCGGTGCTGCAGATCCAGGGCGGCGCGCTGGACACCTATCAGAAGTGCAGGGGCGAGCACAAGGCCCGCAAGGTCATGCTGGAAGCGATGCGCCATGACCTGGACACCCGTTTCAAGGAAGAAGCGGAACGCGGCGAGATGGCACTGTATTATTCCTGCTGCGGGATCAGCCGCGAAGAAGAGGCAGCCTGGAAGGCCGTGATCCAGGAAGCGTTCCCGGAATTTTCCGTATGCGGGACGCCGCTTTCCATGAGCATTGCCGTACATATCGGGCCGGGCGCGCTGGCCATTGCATGCGCAAGAAAGATCTGACAGGCTATGCCTGTTTTTTTGTGGTAAGTTATGACTAACTGACTGCTATAATGATACGGAAAGGAGACCGTATCATGAAATACCATAAACTGTTTGCCTGGCTGACGATCTTCTGCTTTCTGGCAACGATGATCACCGGCTACGAAAAGAAATAAAGGAGACTCCAAATGAAAAAGTTTATCATTGACCGCTCTTTCTGGGATCTGTTCCCGGACGCGACCATTGGCGTTATGCTGCTGCGCGGGTATGAAAATGCCGAAGAATCGCCGCAGGAACTGGTTGATATGCTGGCGGAAAGCAACCGTCTGGCAGCGCAGTACCTGACTGCGGAGAATTTCAGTGACAACCCGGTTGTACAGGTCTGGCGCCAGGCATTCCGCAAATTCAAGACCAAGAAAGGGGTCCGCTGCAGCATTGAAGCACTGCTGAAGCGCTCCACCGGTGAAAACCCGGTGCATACGATCAATCCGCTGGTGGACATCTATAATTCTGCCAGCCTGCGGTACGCGCTGCCGGTAGGTTCGGAAGACATGGATACGTTTGTCGGCGACCTGCGGCTGACGATCACGGAGGGCGGTGATGATTTCCATCTGATCGGTGAAGAGGAAAGCAATCCTTCACTGCCGGGGGAACTGGTCTACAAGGATGATGCCGGGGCTGTCTGCCGCTGCTTCAACTGGCGTGACGGTCAGCGCACCATGATCACAGGCCGGACCAGAAACGCGTTCATGATTATCGAGAATCTGGAACCGGAACGCGTGGATGATCTGAAAGCTTTAATGGATTTTGTGCAGGAAAATGCCGAAAAATATCTCCATGCCGAAGTGGAAAAGACCATCCTTGACAGAAACAATCCGGAGATGGTCATAGGCGAATAAAATTTACAATTTCACAAGATTGTTGTAAAAACAACAAACGAAAAAAATGCGGGTTTTCCCGCATTTTTTCTTACCGGATATGGCCGCTGCCCAGGATGACGTACTTGCTGGTGCACAGCTCCGCCAGGCCCATCGGACCTCTGGCATGCAGCTTCTGTGTGGAGATGCCCATCTCACAGCCCAGGCCGAATTCACCGCCGTCGGTGAAGCGGGTGCTGGCATTGACGTAGACTGCGGCGCTGTCAACACCTGCCGTAAACAGGTCGGCATGGCTCTGGTCATTGGTCAGGATGGCTTCACTGTGGTGGGTGGAATGCACCTGAATATGCCGCATGGCTTCTTCCAGACTGCCGACAACCTTGACAGCCAGAATATAATCTAGGAATTCCGTATCAAAATCATCCGGACCGGCAGGGGTGCCGGGGATCAGTTCCATGGCTTTCGGATCCAGCCGCAGTTCCACTTCATGACGGCCTTTTTCCTTCTGGCCTTCCGTCAGCAGCTTCTGCAGCCGCGGCAGCAGGGCCGGGGCAATGGCCTCATGCACAAGCAGTACTTCCTCGGCATTGCATACAGACGGCCGGGAACACTTGGCATTTTCGATGATCTTCAGGGCCATTTCCGGATCAGCCGAGTCATCCACATAGATATGACAGATGCCAGTGCCGGTTTCAATGACCGGGACTGTGGCGTTTTCCACGCAGGCCTTGATCAGACCGGCGCCGCCGCGCGGGATGAGCAGGTCAACCAGGCCGGTGGCGGTCATCAGTTCGTTGGAACTGGCCCGGGTGCGGTCTTCGACCAGCTGCACCCGTTCCGCGTGCAGACCGGCTGCCAGCAGGCCCTCATGCAGCGCTTCAACCACCGCATGGGCACTGTTCCACGCTTCCTTGCCGCTGCGCAGGACGGCGGTGCTGCCGCTCTTAACGATCAGGGCCGCCGCATCGCTGGTCACATTCGGCCGGCTTTCATAGATGACGGCAATGACCCCGATCGGACTGGCGACTTTGCGGATGACCAGACCATCGGCACGGACGTATTCATCAAGTACCCGGCCGGCTGGATCCGGCAGGTCAATCAGGGCCCTGATGCCGTCAGCCATGCCTTTGATGCGGCCGGCGTTGAGCATGAGCCGGTCCAGCATGACTTCCGAGATATGCCCGCGGGCCTGTTCCATATCGATCCGGTTGGCGGCCAGAATGGCTTCAGTATGACGTTCCAGGGCATCTGCCATGGCGGCAAGGGCCTGGTTTTTCTGTTCAGTGGACGGCGGGGTCAGGGCAGCTTCGGCGTGGGCCAGCTGCAGGATTTCCCGGGTTGTCTTCATACGCTTTCCTTCTTTCCGATGAAACGGGTGCCAACAGGCCTGCCGTCCATGATGTCATACAGCAGGGACGGATGTGAACCGTTGCAGATGATCATATCAATGCCGTGTGATGTGCAGATCTCGGCGGCCCGCAGTTTTGTGGCCACCCCGCCGGTTCCCTGGGATGAGCCGCTGCCGCCGCCCAGCGCCATGATTTCAGCGGTGACTTCCGGGACAACGCTGATCAGTTCGGCATCAGGATGCTTGTGCGGGTCCGCGGTATACAGGCCGTTGATATCACTCATCAGAATGTTGAGATCGGCCTTGATGCAGGTGGCGACGATGGCTGACAGGGTGTCGTTGTCACCAACTGCAATTTCCGCCGTGGCAACGGTATCGTTTTCGTTGATGATCGGCAGGACATGCCATTCCAGCAGCTTGGCCATGGTGTTTTCGAAATTGCTGCGCCGCTCCGGATCATCCAGGTCTTCACGGGTCAGAAGGATCTGGCCGACGACATGGTCATATTCACTGAAACGGGTGTCATAGATATCCATCAGCCGGCACTGACCGACAGCTGCCGCTGCCTGCTTGCCGGGCATATCCGCCGGTCGTCCCGGCAGGGACAGACGGCCGACACCAACCCCGATGGCGCCGCTGCTGACCAGGATGATTTCATGGCCGGCATTCTTAAGATCACTGAGAACCTTGACAAGTTCCTCGACATGACGGATATTAAGCCGTCCGCCGGGATGTGCCAGGGTGGTGGTTCCGACTTTTACAACTACTCTTGACATGGGACCTCCTTTATTGGTTGCCGATATTATAAATTTGCAGGAAAAAAAGCGTCAACCGAATTACATGATAAAATAATCCTGCAGGAGGTAATTCCAATATGAATGAAAAAATCAGCAATCTGCTTGCCAGACGCAGCATCCGCTCCTATAAACCGGAGCCGGTCAGAGAAGAAGACATTCAGACAATCATTGAAGCAGGTCTCTACGCGGCCAGCGGCATGGGCCGTCAGTCACCGATTGTCATTGCGGTTACCGACAGGAAAGTCCGGGATGAACTGGCTGCCATGAATGCGGAAATCATGGGCCGTCCGGGCACGGATCCGTTTTACGGGGCTCCGGCCGTGCTGGTGGTGCTGGCTGACAAGGCCATTCCCACCCATGTTTATGACGGGGCGCTGATGATCGGCAATATGCTGCAGGCCGCTTACCAGATCGGTGTCGGCAGCTGCTGGATTCACCGGGCTAAGGAAGAGTTTGCCTCTGACTACGGCAGGGAACTGCTGAAGAAGCTTGGTATTGAAGGGGATTACGAAGGTATCGGCAACGTGATCCTGGGTTATCCGGCTGAAGATCCGGAACCGAAACCCCGCAACGAAGGCCGGGTCTATTTTGTCCGCTGATGAACGATCTGCTGGAAATCATGCTGCACCGGCGCAGCGTCCGTAATTTTACCGGGGAAGCCGTGCCGGCGGAACAGCTGGAAGTGATTCTGCAGGCCGGCTGTGCGGTGCCCAGCAGCCGGGGTGCCTATCCCTGGCGCTTTCTGCCGGTGACGGACAGGGACCTGCTGGCACGCATGTCACACTGCCGCAAGGGCGCTGCCGGAATGCTGAAGAAAGCCGGGGCGGCTATTGTCGTACTCGGGGATGACCGGTACGATGCCTGGGTGGAAGACTGCAGCCTGGCCCTCGGCAATATGCACCTGATGGCGGATCACCTGGGGCTTGGCAGCTGCTGGATCCAGGGCCGCATGCGGGAAGCAGAAGACGGCCGCAGCACGGAAGAATATCTGCGGGAACTGCTCGCGTTTCCGGCTGAGCTGAAACTGGAGGCAGTGCTGGCCGTCGGGGTTGCCGAGCATCATCCCGAACCATATACAACAGCCGGACTGAAGACGGATCATATCATCCGCCGCTAGAAAGAAGGAAACCATGAAACTGATCAAAACAGGAAACGAAACCGGGCCGGTGGCAGTGCTGCTGCCGGGGCTGGCCGCTGATGAGGAAAGTCTTGCAGGACTGCGGAATGCCCTGAACGACTGGCAGATTTATACAGTCCGCTATGACGGGCTGGGGGAAGGTGTCTTCCGCTCGGCGGATGTGGAGGCCGCAGCTGTACTGGCGATGCTGAAACAGGCAGGCCTTGACCATGCCGGACTGCTGTACGGCATTTCGCTGGGGGCCGTTATCGGCCTGAAAATGCTGGCTCAGGAGCCGGATATTTCCGCCCGGAATTTCTTTGACGGCGGCCTGTTCTTTCACTTCAACAAACTGCTCCGCATGGGCATCACGTCCCAGTTCATGGACTTTGTGCACCAGGCGGTCAGGCTGGACGAGGAAGGCGGCCTGCAGCTGGTCAAGAAGCACAGCGCCCTGAAACAGATCATCGGCACCCCGGTGCCGGCCCAGGACCAGCTGTTCAAAAACATGCTGAAGGTGCTGAAGGAAACCGGCGATGACAGCGTGAAGGCGCAGCTGGAGGCGTGCTTTGATTTCCGCTATCCTGCCTTAAGTACGGACGTGCAGAAACGGACGGTCTTCCTGTTTGCCGATCAGGATCCGGCAGCACACTGCCGCAAGGAAGCTGCGGCGGCTTATCCGGATGCGCATATCCTTGATCTGCCGGGCTTCGGCTACGGCGGGTTTGTCGCCGCTGATCCGGCCGGTTATGCCGGTCTGCTGCGCGATTTTCTGTAAACAGATAAAGGGGAAAACCATATGATTGTCGAGAAAGCAAGAGAATTCAACGCCAACTGCAGTACCATCATCCTCGGCCGTGATGTATCGACCACCGGCCGGGTTATCGTTGCCCATAATGAAGATGATCCCCACGGCCTGACAGCGGCCTACCTGGTACCGCGCAAGCAGCACGCCCCGGGGGAAACCATCACCTTTGATGACGGCAGCGCGGTGGTGCCGGAAGTGCCGGAGACCTTTGCCTATTACTGGTCAGAAGTCCGGGCCCCGGGCGGGGAGGCGTTCGCGGACCTGTTCTATAACGAACACGGGGTGCTGGTCTGCTCGAACCGGGCAGTTCCGTGCCGTAAAAACGATGATGAAAGCCTGGGCGGCGGCCTCGGTTACGGGATTCGCCGGCTGACGGCGGAACGGGCCAGAAGCGCCCGGGAAGCCGTGAAGATCATCGGTTCCCTGGTGGAGAAATACGGTTATTACAGTGCCCGCATCTACAATGTCGCCGACAAGGACGAAGCCTGGGTTGTGCAGGTGCCGCGCGGCCACAACTGGGTCGCAAAGCGGGTGCCGGATGACGAAGTCTACTATATGCCGAACTGGTACAGCATCCGTGAAGTGGACTTCAAGGATGAGCTGCATGCCAACTACTACTGGTCGGAAAACCTGGTGCAGAACGCGATCGATGAAGGCTGGTACACCCCGGCAAAGAAGGATGACTGGTCCGATTTCGACTTCGCCATGGCCTACCAGGAAGGCGGGGACAAGAAGTTTGACTGGCGCCGGGCTGATACTGCCTGGCCGATCCTGCTGGGGCATGCGCCGAAGCAGCTGCGGCAGTTCTCGGAAAAACCGTCCCGCTACATCGGCCTGGAGGAATGCCGTGAGGTTCTGAAGAACCACTTTGACGGCAAAGACTACAGCATCACCGAAAACGGCACGAAGAGCCCGCATGTGTTCGCGCACTTTGCGCCCTGCAACTGCATGACACTGGAAAGCTCGATCGTCCTGTTCGATGACGACCCGCGCCTGACGACGATTTACCGGGCCAACCCGAAGCCGTGTGTGGCCCCGTATATCCCGTGGTTCATGGGGATCAGCGAGATTCCGGAGGGCTACAACTGGCTGGATGAAGATACCGCCCAGAAGACCCATTTCCGCTGCACGGAGAAGGATTTCCGCTATGATCCGGACCGCCCGTACTGGGCATATCAGACCCTGCTGTACCTGGTGGAAGCCAACTATGCGGAAAACCATGCGGTTGTCCATGACGCAGCCAGAAAGCTGGAAGACCAGTGGATCCTGGAGGCGGAATATGTCAAGGAAGCCTACCGGCGGCTCAAGGTCATGAATGAACCGGCAGCCATTGAACTGCTGACCTCGTTTACCAGGGCCAAGTGCGCCGAAGGCAGACGCTGGGCACAGGATATGATCCGTACGCTCGGGGAAATGAAAATCGACCGGACAGCCGACTGGGACAACGACGGCGAGTAACCCGGCCCGTAATGACGGAAACAGGGAAGAAGGATGCAGGAATCCTTCTTCTTTTTTATGTTCTGATTATTTTGTCAAGGGGATTGTGATACTATTTTTACAAGTTATCCGACTTTGTCCGTCATAAAACGGAACAGGCGGGAAGGAGGGATCATCATGTCAATGGGACCCGGCATGGGCCGCATGGGCCGCGGCGGTTTTCTGACTGAGGAAGAAAAGGCAAACCGGCCGAAAGTCACCGGCGCCCTGCTCCGGCGGATTTTCTCATACCTGCGGCCGTACTGGAAACAGCTTCTGCTGGTGATGCTGTGCATTGCCGTTTCTTCGGCCCTGTCGCTGTATCCGTCCATCCTGACCGGCCGGATCATTGATGAGGGCCTGATCGGCAGGAACCTGAGCCAGCTGATCAAACTGATCATCATGTCGCTGCTGGTGACACTGTCGGCCAACCTGATCGGCGTGGCGGAAAGCTACCTGAACACCTGGATTGCCCAGCATATTACCTTTGATATGCGCAATGCCATGTTCCGCCATCTGCAGCAGATGTCCCAGCGCTTCTTCACCACAAACTCCCAGGGGGATATCATCACCCGCATGACCAGTGACATCGACGGTGTCCGGCAGGTGATTACCAGCACCTTTACGAGTATTCTTTCCAATTCGATCACGCTGGTCATTGCCATGATTGCCATGTTCCGTAAGAACTGGATTCTGGCTTTGATCGGCATTGTCATTGTGCCGCTGTTTACCATCCCGACCCGCAAAGCCGGCCGCACCAGATGGGAACTGACCCGGGAATCCCAGGAATGCAA
>JAEEHG010000243.1 GCA_016280695.1 Solobacterium sp.
AATCCTCGGGATTTCCGTCCTATTTTAGCATAAGTGATATTTATTTGGTACAGCCTGCCGTGCGAAGCGTCTATGAGATATAATACAGGTATGTTTGCACACCTTTCCGTCCGCAGCAGTTTTTCGCTCCTGGACAGCACAATCCGGGTGGAAGCCCTGGCCGCGGCGGCGGCTTCCATGGGGTATGAAGCGGTTGCCCTGACAGACCATAATGTTCTGCACGGCTGCGCTGCTTTTCAGCGGGCCTGCGGGAAATATCATATCAAGCCGTTATTCGGCATGGAGGCGGACTGCCTGTATCATGACCAGGTGATCCCGTTTTACCTGCTGGCCAAGGACAATGCCGGCTATGCGGCCCTGATGCGGCTCAGCACCCTGATGAATACAGAACAAAGGCCATGCACCCCGGCCGAGCTGGCAGGCTGCACGCATTGTTTCCTGATTGCCTGCGGGGAAGGCGGCTATGCGGATTCGGCCCTGATTGCCGAAGACCGGGATGAACTCATGGAACGGCTGCGGGAAATGCAGCAGGAACTGCCGCCGTTTGACATGGCCATATCCTATCAGGACGCATCCCTGTGGCGGATGAAGAACCAGCTGCTGAAACGGTGCTGCCGGGTGCTGAACATTCCGACGGTGGCCCTTAATAAAATTTATTACCTGCAGAAGGAAGATGAGGAAATCTATCAGATCCTGACCGGGATCCGGACACAGAAGACCCTGCAGGACCGCTCGCTGCTGCGGCTGAGCGGCCGGTATCTGCTTTCGCCGGAAGAGATGCGGAATCTCTATGACGAAGACGATCTGGCCAGAACGGAAGAAATTGCGGCCCAGTGCAGTGCGGATCTGAAACTGCCGCTGACCAGCCTGCCGGCTTTTCCCGTACCCGGGGGCCTGACCAGTGAGCAGTATCTGACCCAGCTGTGCCTGGCCGGTCTGCAGAAGCGGAAAAAACACGGGGATGAGCAGGCCTACCTGCGCCGGCTGCAGTATGAGCTGTCCGTCATTACGAAAATGCATTTCGAGGATTACTTCCTGATTGTCTGGGATTTCATCCGCGAAGCCAGGCACCGTGGCATCCATGTCGGGCCGGGGCGGGGCAGCGCGGCCGGTTCACTGGTTTCCTACTGCCTCGGGATTACACAGATTGACCCGCTGCAGTACAGCCTGCTGTTTGAGCGTTTCCTGAATCCGGACCGCATCAGCATGCCGGATATCGATACGGATATTCCCGACAACCGGCGCCAGGAAGTCATTGACTACGTTGTGCGGAAGTACGGCAGGGACCATATTGCCAATATCATCACGTTCGGCACCCTGGGGGCCAAGCAGGTCATCCGCGAGGTCGGCCGGGTCATGAACATCCCGGTCCGGGATACGGACATGCTGGCGAAGATGATTCCCAATACCCCGCGCATCACCCTGAACGAAGCCCTGCAGCGCAGTCCGCGGCTGACGCAGATCGTCGGCGCTGAGGAGCGATACCGGAAACTCTTCCATTATGCCCTGCGGCTGGAGGGCCTGCCGCGCCATGCCAGCATTCACGCCGCCGGCATCATCATGAGCTCGCTGTCCCTGGAAAAGGTCATCCCGCTGACGCAGCTGGATGAGGGCATGTATACCAGCCAGTTCACCATGGAATACCTCGAGGAGCGGGGCCTGATCAAATTCGACTTCCTCGGCCTGCGCAATCTTTCGATCATTGACGAGATCGCGCGCAAAATACAGCAAAATGACCAGTCATTCCGGCTGGCGGATATCCCGCTGGATGACGCAAAGACCTATCAGCTGCTCAGCCATGTCGATACGCTGGGTGTTTTCCAGCTGGATTCGGACGGCATGAAGAACCTGCTGCGGAAAATACAGCCGCGCGAATTCAATGACATTGTCATTGTCCTGGCCCTGTTCCGGCCGGCTTCCATGAAGAGCATCCCGCTGTATCTGGAAAACCGGGCCCACCCGGAGAATATCAGTTATCCGTCGGAAGAACTCGAACCGGTGCTGCAGGAAACCTGCGGGGTCATGATGTACCAGGAACAGGCCATGCTGACAGCCCGGATCGCAGCCGGTTTCTCACTGGCCCGGGCCGATGTGCTGCGCAAGGCGATATCCAAGAAAAAGGAAAGCGAACTGGCCGGCATGCGGAACGATTTTATCCGCGGCTGCGTCAAGAACGGCTATACGGAGGAGAAGGCGGAAGAACTCTTCCGGCTCATTGATGAATTCGGCGGCTACGGCTTCAACAAGTCCCATGCGGTGGCCTATGCCCTGATTGCCTATCAGATGGCCTATCTGAAGAGCCGCTACCCGATGGAATTCTACACATCGCTGCTGGACGGGGTGATTGGGGATGATACGAAGACCATGCAGTATGTCACGGAGTGCCGCCGGCGGGGGATTGCCGTGCTGTATCCGGATGTGAATCAAAGCACGGAGCATTACCAGGCTGAGGGCGGGGCGATCCGCATGCCACTGACGGCAGTCAAATCGATCGGCCTGCGCATGACCCAGGATCTGATTGCTGCCCGGGAAAAGCAGCCGTTTGATGATTTCTTTGACTTTGTTGCCCGGGCTTTGACCATGAAAATAACCCGGAAGATGCTGGAAAACCTCATCTATGCCGGGGCCCTGGATGCGTTCGGCTATAACCGTACAACCATGGCGGCGGCCCTGGATGACGCGGTCAGTTACGCCGAACTGATCCGGATTGAACGCAACGGTGTCACGACGATTGACCTCGGGCTGGTGTCGCGGCCGGCCGTGGTGCGCCGCCAGGATGACCGGCTCCAGCTGGCGGAAATGGAAAAAGAGGCCCTGGGCTTTACCCTTGGGCCGCATCCGATCATTGAGGTGCGCCGGCA
>JAEEHG010000244.1 GCA_016280695.1 Solobacterium sp.
AAGCTGCCCCAGTACCTCATCAGCACCAAAGCCGCTGCCGAAAAGTATTTTGCCGAAGAACTGAACCGGCTGCGCACCGACCATGTCGACTACTACCTGATGCACCACCTGACGGATATCGCCATGTGGGAAAGACTCAAGAACGTCGGGATTATTGACTGGATCAGGGGAAAAAAAGCCTCCGGCGCCATCCGGAACATCGGCTTCTCCTATCACGGCAATACCGAGAACTTCCTGAAGATACTCAACGATTATGACTGGGATATGTGCCAGATCCAGTACAACTATCTGGACGAGGTCAGCCAGGCCGGCCGCAAGGGCCTGCAGGCAGCGTATGCCAAAGGCATCCCGGTCGTGATCATGGAACCGCTGCGCGGCGGGAAGCTTGTGAATATGCTGCCGGGCCAGGCAAAGGCAGCCATGGCGGACAGCGGCCGTACTTGGAGCCCGGCGGAGTGGGGCCTGCGCTGGCTGTATGACCAGCCGGAAGTAACGGTTGTCCTTTCCGGCATGAATTCCCGGGCCATGGTGGAAGAAAACTGCCGGATCGCTGATGAAACCGTCCCCGGCACGATGACGGAAAGTGACTTCGCCGTCCTGGAACAGGTTAAGAAAGCCATTTTTGCGAATGAAAAAGTCGGCTGCACCGGCTGCCGCTACTGCATGCCCTGCCCCCGCGGCGTGGATATTCCCGGCATCTTCCGCAGCTGGAACACCATGTTTGTGGAAGGCAAAACCCAGGGCAGGTTCCAGTTTGCCCAGACAGTCGGCCTGACCAGGGAGCCGGCCTTTGCCTCGCAGTGCATCGAGTGCGGCAAGTGTGAGCAGCACTGCCCGCAGAATATCCCGATCCGCGAAAAGCTGAAGGAAGCCGACAAAGACCTGCGGCCGCTGCCCTATAAGATCGGCATCAATGCCGCCCGGGCCTTCATGTTCCGCGGCAGCCGCAAATAAACAAAAAGACCTGCCGGTCCAGAACGCATCCGGATCAGCAGGTTTTCATTTGTCAGTCAGGATGATAATCCAGCCAGCCCCCGTCCTTGTCGGCAATCCACTGCCGGATGCCGATCCGGTACCAGGTATAGCCTTCCCCTTCGGCTGTCTCATATACCGTCAGGGTATCACCGGCCAGGACATTGCCGGCCTGGTCATAGTATGTGGCCGGCCCGGTGCGGACCCGCAGCCCGTCCACCCTGACATCCACGGTGCCGAGTTTTTCATTGACGGATTTGTTGCCGGAGAGAATCGTGCCGTCCATGGCGGATACCACCCCGATGAACAGCGGCACGCCGCCCTCCACGATCGCGTAGATAAACGGCCGGTCCAGGACCAGGTCGTGATAGACCGGGATCGGCTTCAGTTCCCCGGCTGCGCCCAGACCGCCGATGATTGTGACCGCAGCGGCGCTGATCCCCTCTTCATTGAGGTCAACAGTGGCTTTATGGATGACCTTGTCACTGACAAAGAGCTGCTCATAATCCGATGCCAGCATCTTCGACAGATTGGCATCACTTTCAAAGATCCGGGTCAGGCCCATCGCCCTGAGGGTTTCCCCCAGGTCCAGTTCCAGGTCATATCTGAACTTCGGGATGGTCAGATACGTATAGTGCTCATCGTATGTCGTGTCGGTGAAGTTGTCGGCATAAACTGTTTCACTGTGCAGGTTACGGAAGGTATCCGGATCCATCTGCGCCAGGTAATCATAGACGCTCATGCCTTCTTCCGGCAGGATCAGCACGACTTCGCCGCCCTGCCTCAGCTGCTTGGAGATACCCTGGGCATGGTCATCATGCCACCAGCCCGTTTCCGTGCTGTGCATCATGGCGGTCGTCACTTCACTGCCGTCCTGGTTACGGAAGGTTTCATCGGTATTACGGTCCGGGAAAAACTCATTGAACCAGCGGTCTTCAAAGGCCAGGGAATTGATCAGCAGGAACAGGGTGCCGTCCGCCAGACTTTCTTCGCTGTAGACACTCTCCAGCATGTGCTTTGTCTTTTCGGCAATCCAGTCATTGACATGCTGCACAACCGCGCCTTTGTCGGCGAAATCCTCACTGACAATATCGCTGTTGTAATACGACTGCAGGATGTGCCGGTAGTTTTCATTGACTTCAAAGCCGGCGCCGCTGTTGAGCCAGAGCGCATTGCCGAAGAAGACGGTCGGCTGGTACATGTCCGCCCATTCCGGATGGTCTTCCGGGGGGCTGTGATCCGTGCGCAGGAACATCATATAAAGCGCTTTATTCAGCTCTTCCGGCGTCATGCCGAGCACGTCGTTCATCTGCTCTGCCGTGTCACCGGCCGCGGCATTGCTGAGCATGGCCAGCGCGCAGTATACGGATAACGGGGAAGAGATGTAGTTGGCTTCCGGGCTTACGGTCCGGTTGACCATGTCCAGGGCAAACCGGCTGTATTCATCCGCAAACTTCCGGGCATATTCCGGTTCGTTTTCCCCGTATTGATACCGCTGTTCCCGGACTTCGGCCAGGTTTGCGGCAATCGCCGCGTCGTCTTCAATGACAGCGCCGGTTTCCTTCTCACTGTCCGCCAGCACCGGGCTGCTCGTTTCCGCGGGTGCAGCGCTGCCGGCACAGCCGGAAAGCAGCGCCAGCACAAGTCCTGCAATGATCATTTTTTTCTTCATCTGTCTGCCTCCTGCTGTTATTTCTGCCGCAGGATCTCTTTCCGGATCCGCTGCATTTCCCTGTCCAGGGCCGCGCTGCGCTCGGCGCACTGCCGCAGTTCCTCCCCCAGCCGTTCCAGGGTCCGGGGATCGATGTCTTTTTTGTAGCGCAGCTTGTGGTCCAGGCTGGCCCAGAAGTCCATGGCGATGGTGCGCATCTGCACTTCAACGTAGACGTCCTTCTTCCAGGTCTCCGCAATGATCGGGGTCTTGACCACCAGGTGCAGGCTGCGGTAGCCGCTCGGCTTGGGCTGCTCAATATAGTTCTTGACCCGGATCAGGGTGATGTCATCCTGTTTCAGGAAGACCTCTTCCAGCCGGTAAATGTCATCCATGCATGCGCAGATGACCAGCACCCCGGCCACGTCAAACAGATTCTTCTCCATGGACTCGAGGGTTACGGGGTCGCCCTGCCGGATCAGCTTGGCCACGATGC
>JAEEHG010000245.1 GCA_016280695.1 Solobacterium sp.
CTCTTCCCGCCGCCGGACGCGCCGATGATGGATACGACTTCGCCCTTATAGATTTTTTCGTTGACACCCTTCAGTACTTCCAGGTTTCCGAAGCTCTTATGCAGGTCGACGACCTCAATGAGCGGCTGTTTTTCTTTATCAGTCACTGACGGCCAGCCTCCTTTCGAGCTGTCTTACACAGTATGTAAGCACGGTTGTCATGATCAGGTAGATACCGGCGATGATGAACAGCGGCTGCCAGATCAGGAACTTGTTGGCCAGCAGGACCCGGGTGTACATCAATTCGTACAGCATGAAGGTTCCGGCCATGGAGGTTTCCTTGATCATGGCGATGTATTCATTTGCCAGCGCCGGCAGGATGTTCTTGATGGCCTGCGGCAGGACGATCCGGATCATGGTGTTCCGGGCGCTCATGCCCAGGCTGCGCGCTGCCTCGGTCTGTCCGGCATCGACGGAATTAATGCCGCCCCGGATGATTTCCGATACATACGCGCTCGAGTTCATGATCAGCGCGATCAGGACATATGTCTCTTTCGACAGGTTGTTCATGATCGGGAAGGCGATCGGCAGGAAGAAGTACGCAATGTACATCTGCACCAGCAGAGGTGTGCCCCGCAGTACGGTCACGTAAATCCGCGCAATGGTCTGCAGCAGCTTCATCTTTGCCAGGCTCAGGAACGAGACCAGGCAGCCGAGAATACTGCCGAAGCCCACCGCAATGAACGAGAACTTCAGGGTGCCGATGGCACCTTTCAGGAAGATCGGCCAGTACTGCAGGAAGACATCAATAATACTCGGTCCAAGACCCATGGGATATTATTCTCCCTCCAGGGCGATGATCTGGTCTTCAACGTACATCTGCTGCAGGGAGTTTGCCTGAGCCATGATGTGCTTGCCGACGAAGTCTTCGAGGGAGCTGTATTCAGCAACCTTGTCTGCCGGAACGATCAGGGTGTGGAAGGAAACGCTGCTGTCGCCGATGTAGCCGGTGCTCAGTTCGAACGCTTCTTCTCTGTCAGCCTTCCAGCCGAAACCGGAGAGCGCCAGGTCAACCTTGCCTGTATCAACCGCAGTCAGAACAGCGTTGAAGTCCATGGTTTCGATGACCAGCTTGACGCCGAGGCAGTCAGCGATGTACTTCGCGAGCATCATTTCGTTGCCGTAGACAACACCGTCTTCAGTGATGAATTCCGCTGCCGGGTAGTCCGGGGATGTCGCAATGACCAGTTCTCCCTTTTCCAGGATTTCCGCCAGCTTGCCGGTCGGGTTGGAGAGATCCAGCTCCGGCTTCACGAGGTCAGTTGTGTCAACCAGGTAGTTGTATGTGTCATCAATGGCGATATCTGTGAAGATCGGGACACCCAGGTCAGCCAGGATGCCTTCAGCTTCTTCGTCTTCTGTACCGGACTGCTTCTTGGCGATGGCAACCCAGGTTGTGTAGTAGGTGTGCGCGAAGTTCGGGTCAACCTTGGTGGTTGTCGCTGTCTTGATGCATTCGTTGACGGCGTTGATCAGGTCGGTTTCACCCTTCTTGGCAGCGGCGACATTGCCTTCATGCTGGCCGTACATTTCCAGGTCGAAGTTGATGCCGGTCATGGCGAAGGCGCCGTCGGACTGGTTGACATAGTTCTGGGCTGTTGTGCCGTCCAGGGCAACCGCGTCACACTTGCCGGATGCCAGGCCGAGGATGGCCTGGTCCAGGGTCGCGACCAGTTCGAGTTCGGTCTTCGGCTTGTCTTCCGGCTTGTCAGCTCCGCCGGAACCACCGGACGAACATGCGGCGAGGGAAACTGCCATGGCGGCAGCGGCTGTAATCTTCATGAGTTTACTGATTGCTTTCATTTTCTTTCTCCTTTATCTATCAGTTGGTTTGGCAGTGAAACGGATGTCTGATTGTATCGTCGTCGGCTCACTCCCTCACCTCCTTTAACGAAAAATGCCGTCTCCGATGTTAATCCAGAGACGACATATATGACATATATCGCGGTACCACTCCAGTTGCGGGAGATGCATGCATCTCCGACCACTCTTTACCCATAACGTGGGGGACCCGTTCTTCCCTATACGTGTTCAGGAAGACTTCTCGCGGATGCGTTTCACCTTTGCCGTTCCCGCTGGACTCGCACTCTGTTCCAGCTCGCTGATGGCCGTGCATCGGTTACTCTTCCGGTCACTGAATGTAATCATAATTTAATTGAATTCTGAAAAGATGTCAACAATCATCTTTCAGAAAATTTCTGAAAACTGTTACATTTCTTCCGGTCCGTTCCGGCACTGCAGCTTATATAATGTGATCGGAGGATAAAGCAATGAGTGATCGTTACAGTCATCTGATCGTTACCGATCTGAAACATGAACCTGACATGTCGCCCGAATTCCGGGCAATCTATCAGAAATTTGCAAAACGGATTCTCTGGATCGATGACAATGTTGTGCCGGGCGCATTCCAGATGAATACTTCCTGGTACAAAGCCGTGCCGGAACTGGATCCTGTCTTTGCCGAGCATTCCCATCCGGCGGCGGAAATCATCGGTTTCTTCGGCACGGACCCGGAACACCCGAACGACCTGCACGGGGAAGTGCAGGTGGACTTTGACGGCGAACCGCACCGGATTGACCGGTCGTGCCTGATCTTCGTACCGCCGAACCTGCCGCATGCCATCCATATTTACCGGGTGGATGAACCGATTTTCCATTTCTCTGTCGTTACGTCCGGCCTGTACAACGACGGGGCATATCAGTGATGTGCCCGGGCGGCATACTTGCAATTTGACCGATCATACGGTAGAATCTAACCATTATTTGAGGTGCTAAAATATGTCTGGTTCCAGCAAAGACGACGCCAAGAGGAAGTACGAAATGGCAGAAACAACAATCCTGAAATTCATCGATGCGGCGGAAAGCTACAATTCCTATGATAAGCAGCCCCGTCATTACGGTACAGAAGATATTCTGTACATGCGGGAAGCCTATTTCATCCAGGCTGCTGCCCGCTGTGAAAACCCGGAAATCGGCAGGATTGCCGAGATGCTGGGCGTAACCCCGGGCGCTGCCAGCCAGACTGCTTCCCGGCTGGAAAACAAAGGCCTGATCACCCGTACCCGTTCACATGAAGACTCCCGCGTTGTCCTCGTCCAGCTGACGGAACGGGCAAAAGAACTGAATGCCTACCATGATGAACTGGATTTCCGGGAATATGTGCAGCTGGCAGACCGCCTGGCAGACTTTACCCCGGAAAACATGGATACTGTGTATCGCTTTCTTGATATCATGAATTCATTCTTCCATGATGACATTGAAGGCATCATGAAGAACTGGAAGTATTCTCCCGAAGCATCGGATCAATAACTGCAGAAACTTCTGTATCCTCCGGAAAGAGTACAGAAGTTTTTTATATGAAAAACCAGGCTTTTGAGCCTGGCTTTTATTTCTGTATTCCTGCAGGTAAGGGGGATTCTGCATGAACCTCTGAAAACCGCGGCGAACGGTGCTGTATATCCGCCATGGCCCGGAAAGGGGAATCCGGATCAGAGCATGTTCATGACAATACCGGCAAGAACAACGGACAGAATCGTAACCACGGTGATGCCGCCGAGGACATACGGAACAGACAGTGTATCTTCGATGTAGGTCTTTTCATCCGGGGTCTGGCCGACTGCCTCCGCGACTTCACGGCAGATGACAACATTTGACGGGAAACCCAGGAACTGCTCGACACCGATACCCATGGCCAGATCCTTGTCACCGACAAGCTTCCAGACCGGCAGCACATAGCTGATCAGGGCAATACCGGCAACCGCGAAGACGAACAGGACGACTGTCTGGAAAGCCATTGTGGCGAGGTCGGAAAGGTGAACATTGGCCAGGGACGGGATGATGCCGCCGAAGCAGGCAACCAGAACCAGGCCGTATGCCTGGGAACGCTGCAGCGGACGCGGCGGGAAGAAACCGCCAAGACCGGAAACGGAACCGAGCAGCAGGCACCAGATCGAATAGTTGACCGGGGTCAGCCCGCCGAGAACGCGTCCCAGCCATGCCGCACACGCAACAACAGCCATCATAATATTTGCGGTGTAAAGACCCGGGTGGGTTTCATAGAACGGCTTTTTTGCATTCGGATCAGAAATACCGGTCTGCTTAGCCTTGAGTTCTGCCATGTATCTGGCCGGATCCTTGCGGAATTCAACCATCAGTTTGTTGGCATACTTCAGACCCATATTCGAGGCGATCGGGGCGCCGACGAACTTCTGTACGGAGTAGATGACTGCGCACAGGGCCGCAGCTGTAGTCAGACCCTTGGCAGCAGCCGCCTGGCTCATCAGCATGGTTGCCATGGCCGCGCCGTTGATAACCGGCATGCCGACGAGAACTGTGTCAAATCCGATAATCGGTGTGGCCAGCAGCATCATGATGCAGGATGCGAGCATGCAGGCCGCAGCCATAACAACATACCGCCATTCTTTAATCATCTGCTTGATATTGATTGTTGTGCCCATATTGAACAGGATCATTCCGCTGGCAAGATTAGCCATCTGGGTCAGCCCGGCCTGGTCAATCAGATCCTTCGGAAGCGTGTTGGTGAGAAAGCAGGCCAGAACAATGAACATGACAATCATCATGCCGGACAGCTTTCCTTTAGTGAAATAGCCGACTACATCGCCTATTCCGAAAATCAGCAATACTACTGCGAAATAGAAATACATTGAACTGAACATATGACCTCTCCTCATATTATTTTATGTACTATATTATTTAGTACATAAAATATCCGAAGTTATTTTAGCATATAAAATAAATTGAATGCAAGTGGTATATGCAAATGAAAAAAAGACCGCCCTGCGGCGGTCTTTGGATCATGTAACTGTTACATGCGCTCACTCTTCCAGGGCAGCGGCGCATTCCTGCAGCAGTTCAATGATATGCAGGTGCTGCGGGCAGGCGGTTTCACACTGGCCGCACTGGATGCAGTCGGAAGCCTTACCCTTGTCCCGGGTGACCATCTTGTAACGCTGCTTGGCGCCGCCGAGGTCGTTGTATACCTTCAGCCGGTTCATGGCGCCGAAGATATCCGGGATCGGGATATTCATCGGGCAGCCGCCGGTGCAGTAATGGCAGGATGTGCAGGGGATCTGCGGGATCGCTGCCAGGGCTTCGCGGACCTGTTCGATAACCTTTTCTTCCGCTTCATCAAGCGGCTTGAACACCGCCGGGTCCATATAGGACAGATTGTCTTCCATCTGGGCCAGGCTGCTCATGCCGGACAGCACCATGGCAACACCTTCCTGGGAAGCCGCAAACCGGACCGCCCATGAAGCCGCGCTGGCTTCTGGATCTGCGGCCTTGAGGACCGCCTGGACAGATTCCGGCGGATTGGCCAGGGCGCCGCCCTTGACCGGCTCCATGACAACGACCGGCTTGCCGTGCTTACGGCAGATTTCCAGGCATTCCCGGGATCTGACATCCGGGTTCTCCCAGTCGGCGTAATTGATCTGCAGCTGGACGAATTCAACATCCGGGTGTTCGGTCAGCAGTTCTTCCAGCATGGCCGGCATATCATGGAATGAGAAGCCGTAATGACGGATCAGCCCCTGATCCTTCAGTTCCTTCACATAGTCCCACAGACCGTACTTGTCATAGAGCTCCCTGTTCTTGGTGCCCAGGGCATGCAGCAGGCAGAAATCAAAGTAACCTGCCCCGGTGCGCTCGAGACTGGTGTGGATCTGCTGCTTGGCGTCCGCCTCGTCCTTTGCCATCCCGGCGTTGATCTTCGTGGCCAGGGTGTAGCTGTCCCGCGGATGACGGGCACACAGTGCCTTGCCGGCCGCCGCTTCGGAGCCCTCATAGACATACGCGGTATCAAAGTAGGTCAGCCCGGCTTCCAGGAACTTGTCCGTCATCACGGAAACCTGTTCCACGTCAATGGTCCCGTCGGCCAGCCGCGGCAGACGCATCAGGCCGAAGCCCAGTTTTCCCTTTCCAAAGGGCAGTGTTTCTGTCATCTCTGTTGTCCTCCTCTTATTTTTCAATCGGGTTCAGGCAGTATCTCGGGGTTTTCCCGTTCAGGAAATCCATAATGCCCTCCGCCGTAATATCAACCATGGCCCGCCGCGCCCGTTCGGAGTAGGCACCGACATGCGGGGTAAAGATGATGCGCGGGTACAGTTCAACCGCTTCCAGGACAGCCGGATCGGTGATTTCTTCCCCGGCATGCCGGTAGACGAACTGTTCCTTCTCAATGACGTCTGTCCCGTATGCCTGGATCCGGTTCTCCCGCACGGCTTCACACACAGCCGGCAGGTCCACCAGGTCACCGCGGGCTGTATTGACAATGATCACACCCGGTTTGACACCGGCCAGGAATTCCCTGTCGATCAGGTGGTAGTTTTCTTCCTTGACAAACGGCAGATGCACCAGGATGATATCCGCTTCCCTGCGAATCTCTTCCAGATCGGTATAGGTCATGAATTCCCGGTTGGGTTCATAGGGGTTTTTGTCATACCCGAGGACCCGTGAACCCATGGCGGCGAACATCTTCGCGCTGAGGCTGCCGATATGCCCGACCCCGAGCACTCCGACGGTCAGGTCACGGATCTCCCGGAAGTGCGGGAAATTGACCCGGAAGTCCTTCTGCCGCATGTTGTCGGCAATCGCGAACAGGTTCCGGTTCAGGGCCATGGCCAGGGCCACGGCCAGCTCGGCAATGACGTTCGGGTCGTAGTTCTGCACATTGGCAATTTCCACCCCGTGCCTTGTCGCGGCCGCGAAGTCCACCTGGCCGACACCGGTCATGCGCAGCACCATCTTCCGAATGCCCGCCGCTTTCAGCAGGGCAAAGTAGTCATCTGTCAGTTTCAGGGTCGGATTCCCGCTCAGGACCAGATCGATATCCTGATAGGATGCAGGATCGAGGAACGCTTCCTGCGTATCGCACCATACCAGTTCGATTTCCTTGTCGGGGGTGAAGATTTCTCTGAGTGCCTGCATTTCAATATCCTGCATGGCGAAGACCAGAACCCGCTTCATGCTGTACCTCCTGTTGTTACTCTTCTAATTTTACCCGGCAGTGCAGGATAATATCATTGTATTTTTCCAGAATATCCTCTTCGTACCGCAGCTGCAGGGGATTGGCGTGATGAATGACATACGGTATGCCGTTCCGGTTGCGGCGGTCGGAGACCATGCCGATATGGTCCGTGAAAATGACAATGTCCCCGGCCTGCCAGGCTTCGATGTCATGCACATCCGTGGTCAGGACCTCCGCGTTGGCCGCGAAGTACACCCGCAGGTTGCGCACCCGGCGGAAATCGATATTCCGGTCCGGGACATCGATATCGTAGCGGTCCGGATGGGCATGGATGTCGTCATCCACCAGCTGCTGCAGGTCATAGCCGCAGTCCCGCAGGGCAATGCCGACCACATCCACGCAGGTGCCGTATCCGTCATCCGGGTAGCCCGACGCGTAGTAGGCGCTTTTGTACTTCGGATGGGTATCCGTGTAGGCCAGGGCTGCCTCAAGCAGGCGGGAGGGTTCCCCCGGCTGGCCGTACCGGTCAGGCAGGCGCGCTGACGAGGTGCCCTGCAGCAGGCGCAGACCGCAGGCCACGGCAGCTGTGATAACAAAGATCAGGATGATCCGCTTCCGTTTCATCATAATATTATTATACAATCCGACGGCATTCAGTGTTTCCCGCAGTATAAGAAAACCAGGCAGAGGAAATATCCTTTGCCTGGTCCGGGACACCGGTGCCGCAGTTCAGGCAACCCGCGTCCGGAATTAATTTACTTCAGGCCGCGCCGGATCATTGTTTCTTCCACAAGGGCATAGTACTGGCCCATGTAATAGGCAAAGCCTTCTTCGCCGATCACGAACGGGTTCGGGACGCCGTTGACAATGCACCGGGCCAGCGCCTGCCGCTCCAGCCCGTTGTCCAGGGTCGGATGGGCGCACAGTTCCGCATCCACGTGCTGTTCCCGGCAGAGGGCAGTAAACCGGTCCAGGGATGCTTTGTAGGCATATGGATCAGAATCCGGCAGGAGTCCGGAACCGCCCCACATGCCGGCCATATGCTTTCTTCCTTCATCCCATACCGGCAGGATGAACGAGTAGCATCCCGCAGTATGTCCGGGGGTCAGCACCGTCATGATCTCCATGTCACCGAATTTCAGGATGCCGCCGTCTTCATAATAATGATCCATGTCATAGTCAATGACCGGCCACTTGTCCAGGGCCAGCGTCTTTGCCAGCACCGTATCCTCTTTTCCGAGATACAGCTCACACCCATAGTTCCGGCGGAACCAGTCTGCCTGGCCGTAGTGATCGAAATGTCCGTGGCTGATCAGGATTGCCTTCAGGTCATTAATATCCAGTCCCAGTTCCGCTATGCCCCGGACAATCGTATCCCGGGATTTGTCATCCGGTTCCATGCAGTCAATCAGCACAAAACCGTCACCCGTCTCAACCACATAACAGCCGACGATCACATTGCCGATAAACGATACATTGTCAAAGATCCGGGTAGCCGGCGGGGCGGTCCATTCAGATCCGAACGGCGGTTTGACACTTCTTGGGGTTCTCCACGATTTCATTTTCTTTCTCCTTCAGTCTGATTTTTATAGAAATACGAATTATCTCTGCCTTCGTCCACGGACGCGGCGAATTTCAGGGTGTCAAAGTGTCTGTGCAGCAGCACGGACGCTTCCGCGGCATCCCGGTGCAGTACAGCATCACGGATTGACTCGTGTTCCTGAATCAGCGCGGGAATGCGCCTGGTTGTGCGGATTTCCAGGTTCCGCCAGCGCCGCAGATGAATGTATTCATCTTCCAGAAGTCTGTACAGGCTGGCCCGGCCGGCTTTTTCCAGCAGGATGCCGTGGAAGCGGTCATCGGCCCGGAAATACGCAGGCAGGTCCGCCTCCGCACCGGCAGAGGCTGTCTTCTGTTCTTCGATTGCCCCGGCCAGAAGTTCCGGAAGATCTCCCGGGTCTGTTTCCCGGATGATCGCGCTGACCGCTGCTGTTTCCACCGCTTCCCGCAGAAAGAGGATATCTTCAATCTGTTTCAGGTCGATCAGCGATACATATGACCCCCGGTGCGGATACACTTCCAGCAGGCCTTTTTCCTTCAGCCTGGAAAACGCATCCCGTACCATGTGCCGGCTGCATTTATACGCCGCGCACAGTTCATTCTCACTTAGGGCATCTCCGGGCATATACTCGAGTTCCGTAATCTTTTTCAGAAGATCCCGGTAAATTTCTTCGCCGGTGATCATCGTTGTTTCCTGCAGTCTGTTCATGCGATGAACCCCTGTCAGCCGATCCGGACAGTGTCCGTCGCTTCTCCGGCCGCTATCATCGCGTCGATCTGTTCCTGTGAATAGCCAAGCTGTGCCAGCACTTCACGGGTATCCTGGCCAAGGAAATGGGCGGGCCTGTACGCCGGAAGCTCCGTGTCCTGGAACATGACCGGTGTGCGCACCATGGTCCGCTTCATGCCGTTGGGGAATTCCACATCAGTCAGAATGTCGCTCGCATATGCCTGCTCGTCACGCAGGATTTCATCCCAGGTCTGGCAGACCGCATAGGGCAGGTCCGCTTTTTTCATCTGGGCAATCCAGTATTGGACATCATGGCTGGCAACTTCGGCGTTGAAGATCTCGTCCCATTCATCCAGATGCCCGTTGACCAGGTTGGTCTGCGGATAGAAACGCGGGTCATTAACCAGATCCTCCCGGCCGAGCGCATCCTTGACAAACCTGTTGAACAGCTTGTCATATGCCGGCAGCGAGAACATGAACCAGCGGCCGTCTGCCGTCTTCCGGGCAGAATTCAGCGGGTTGGTCAGTTCGGCCTTGCGGATCGGGTACTGGGTGGATGCATCGCCGTACTGGCTGGCAATGAGATACAGGGAAACATCCCATACCCCGCTGTGATACAGGCTGACAACCACCTTGTCACCCCGGCCGGTCTTCTCTGCCCGGTACAGTGCGGCAATCACCCCGGATGCCAGGCTCATCGCAACCTGATGATCGCCGAAACCGGCCAGCGGCAGCATCGGTTCGCTGTCCCGGTCATACAGGGTGCCCATCACGCCGGAATGGGCAAAATACGCTGTAAAGTCAAAGCCCGGCAGATCCTTGTCAGGGCCTTTTTCACCATAGCCGGAAACAATCCCGTATACGAGTTTCGGATACTTTGCCTTGAGCGATTCGTAGTCAAGGGCTGCCCTTTCCAGTGCCGGCTGACGCCAGTTGGTCAGGAAAACATCACTCTGCGCAATCAGTTTTTCCAGTGCTTCCCGGCCCGCGGCGCTTTTTGTGTCCAGGGTGATGCAGCGCTTGCCGGTGTTCTCCAGGGTAAAACTCGTATCTTCGGCATCCCCGAACGGGCGGCCTTCATTGACCGCCGTGTAACGCAGATCATCCCCCCGGGGTCTTTCCACCTTGATGACATCAGCGCCGAGGTCAGCGAGATAGCGCGCACAGCAGGGTGCCGCAATGAACGTCGCCAGTTCCACAACCCGGACGCCCGCAAGGGGTCGGGTATTCATTTCTGTCATAATCAGTCCTCCATCATATCCCTGAATGTTTCAATGATCGTTGCGGCCTGTTCATGGTTTTCCATCTGCCTGTCCGTCTCTATGCTCACAAACGGCAGTCCGGCCGCCGTGCAGGCCCGGCGGATCAGCGGGTAATCAAACTCTTCCGGGTCACAGAACTTGGTAAGAATCATCAGCACGCCCCGGGCCCCGGCAGCCTTGGCAGTTTTCACCAGCGCTTCAACCCGTTTCTTTTCCGGATCATACAGTACGGAGCAGCAGTTACGGGCGGAGAATTTCCGGGCCAGGGAGTACAGCGCATCTTCACCGATGACGCTGTCTGTCCGGTACTGGCGGCTTTCTGCCGCAACATCGTCCGCAACAATCTGCAGGCCGTTTTCGTCCAGAATCTTCAGCAGGCCGGGCGCGTCCGCCAGAATCCCGGTTACGGCAACCGGAATCTTTTTTTCAGTTCCGGCACTGCTGTTCTTCAGTTCATCCAGGAGTTCCCGGCAGAGTCCGCAGTGTTCTTCCCGGCACAGAAACCAGGCGCTTTTGAAGATCGCTGAACGCTCCGCGGCTGTGATTTCCGGATGCGCTGCCAGTTCGGCAGAAACCTGCCGCATCAGCGCGTTATGTTCGTTGTAGAGTGCCATGGATTCTTTCAGGCGTTCCTCACTGAAAGAACTGCCGGTAATCTGTTCCAGGTCCCGGATGACCCGGCGGTATCCGGCCACCGTGAAATCCAATGCGTATTCCGGTTTCCGGTTCTGCGGATAGGTCATCGGGATAAACGGAATCTCCGGTACAGCATATTTCCAGTTCTCCCCCAGGACTTTCAGGGAGTCACACAGGCTCGGGACAAGGATTGCGCTGACCCCGTCATAAACGCCGCGCATGCCCAGTTCCGTGATGGACTGGATGATGGCGCACAGAAACGCCGGATAGTATTTCTTGGCTGCGTTGAGCTGCGTGTCGCCGCCCCAGGCCCCCATCGGCACCAGGCCCATCGAATGAATGATCTCTGCCGGGGTATAAACCGGGGCGGTCAGGACAATTTTCCGTCCTTCCGCAAGATACCGCTCTTTCAGGGCCTGCGGGTTCTCTGCCGCTGCCTGCATTTTTGCCAGAACATCACTGATCATTGTCAGGCCTCCTTCCGGGACTGCATGATTTCCGTCAGTCCCTGTACCCGGGTGTCATACTGCGCTTCCGAAAAGTTGCGCGGGTCTGCCTGGTCGCCGTCAAAACTGACAACCGGAATCTCACAGGCCGCGCCGATCTGGCGGCTCATCTCATTCATGAAGCCGCTCCACAGTTTGCAGGACCGGTTGGTGTGGACCAGCAGACCTTCCACATGATTGTCCTGACAGAGCCGGATCCGTTTATCCCGGGCATATTCCAGATTGATCGCGTTGGGCACTTTTGCGTACGCCCTGCACATGCCGTCAAAATCCTCATAGATGAAACCGAACGCATCCGCGTAGATCGTTGTAACCATATTGATGCCCCGGTCCCGCAGACCGCGGGAAGTCACCCGCAGCCACGGCCAGCACGCGATACCCTCAAACATGATCCGGTGCTGTTCCTCGCCGCGGTAGGTGCTGATTCCTTTATTATGGTTTTCTTCGTATTCCTTCAGCAGTGTTTCCATTGCTTCGGCAGCTTCCGGTTTCCCGCGGGCCGTCACCATCACGGCCATATGATTCAGCAGGTCAAAGCCGTTGAACGGGGACGGCACATACCTGGCCATAGCCGTTGCGGCCAGCCAGGCCCGGCTTGTCCTGCCGGAGATTTCCATGACTTCCTGATAACGGTCCCAGCTCCATTTTTTTCCGGTTATCTTTTCCAGCTGCGCAATGGCATCCAGGAACTGATTCCGGATATATGCAGTTTCCGCGTCACTGACCTCATAGTCAGGATTAAAGGGGATATCAATCATGATCATCGGGATCTGCAGTTCCCGGGAAAGATTCTCATACCATTTGATCATGCAGCTGCAGATATTGCTGCAGCACAGGACATAATCCGGCAGCGGCATCGGCTGTTCTTCCGCTTCCGCCCCGGAAGCATATGCCAGGGAAATCCTTGCATAGGCGCAGATATCGTTGGAATATCCCATTCCTTCTGCAATTGAGCACATGCGTTCGCCGCCGCCCCTTGCCGCGATCCCGGCCGCCTGGTTTTCCGGATAGCATACATGCAGTCCCAGTGTTTCCGGTATTTCAACCGGGAAGTTGCTGGCGCACCAGCCGATCAGTTCCCCCCGTTTCTTCGCCTCAGCCACATCATCATATGCCTGCTTCGCAATCATATTCAGTTTGTACTTTGCTGAGGCAGGATCCGGGGCCGGACGTGGTTTTCTGACTTCTTCACTCATGTTCTTTTTCCTTTCCTGCTTTTTCCATCGCGTACAGTGCGGCCCCAAGGGCGCCGGCAAACTGGGCCAGCGGAGAATACAGGATTTCTGTACCCAGTTCCTCTTCCATTGCCCGGCGGACAGCTCCGTTGTTGGCAACACCGCCGCTCATGCATACCTTTTCTTCAACACCCATGCGGCGCACCAGGCCGGCAGTCCGGCTTGCGACAGACCCGCAGATTCCTTTGACAAGCGCCGGAATCTCCGCCCCGGCAGCGAGCTGTGAAATCACTTCCGACTCCGCAAATACCGTGCATGTGCTGGAGATCCGCAGCGTCTGCGTGGCTTTGGCGGCTTCCTGCTCCAGTTCCGAGACATCCATCTGCAGGATTCCTGCCATGACTTCAAGGAAGCGGCCGGTGCCGGCGGCGCATTTGTCGTTCATGACAAAATCCGTCATCCTGCCATGGCTGTCCAGACGGATGACTTTTGCGTCCTGACCACCGATATCAATGACCATGCGGACATCCGGAAACAGGAACGCGGAGCCTTTCGCGTGGCAGCTCAGTTCGCTGACCTGGCTGTCCGCTTCCGCATAGGTCCGCCGGCCGTATCCTGTCACCACCGTATAATCAATGTCTTCATCCTGCAGTCCGGCCGCCGCCAGAAGTTCCTTCTTAACCGCTGCCGGGCCGCTTGTGCCGATGCCGGCATGTACCAGGTGCTGTGCAAGTATTGCCTGTTCTTCGTTCATGAGCACGCCTTTGGACGTGGTTGAACCGATATCAATTCCCATAAAGACCATGTTCGTCACACCTTTTGTTTCTTCTTGTATACTTGTCGACAAGTATATACATAATATATCACGGCAGATAAATCGCTGCACAGCAGGATTCGTCCGGAAACGTTGATAAAGCAGAAGAAAAACACCGTTTCCGGTGTTCCTGAATGCTTATTTGTTTTCCTTCTCCGGCAGGTAGAAGATCTGTTCGCCGTCCTTCGACAGCATATAGTTGCCCCGGGCATAGCTCTGGATGTAGTCCGGATCCTCCAGCTTGGCCCGTTCGGTGGTCAGATAGACGTTTTCATCAAGCACTTCCTGATAGCGTTCCTGGACTTCCGCCAGCTGCTGCCGCAGGGTCAGGGTTGTATAGACTTCCCGGCCGACCTGGAACAGCAGGAAACAGGAAAAGCCGATGATGACGTAGCAGATCAGTTTCAGAAACGGCGTCATCTTACGCTTTTTCTTCTTGTTTTTCTTTTTTGCGGTCTTTACCGGTTTCGGTTCTGTCATGATTTCCCCTTGTGTATTATCTATATATCATTTTTACCGGGACGGATCAAGAATCCTCCCCGGTTTCCGGCAGGACAGTCTCTTCGATAATCTCATACATGTCCTCCGTTTCCCGCTTCCGCCGCTGTTCTTCGGTGGAAAGCACCCGGACTTTCATCTGCCGGCGGCCGAACGTAATCGTGATGATATCCCCGGCATATACTTCCTTCGCCGGTTTGACGATCCGGCCGTTCACCTCGATCCGCTGGTTTTCCGCCAGCTGCCGGGATACCGTGCGCCGTTTGAGGATCCGCGCGGCTTTCAGGTATTTGTCCACTCTCATCTTTTTGCCTCCCGGGCGGTTTCAATCGCCCTGATTACCATGTCCAGGCTGTCCTTTGTCTTCGGCACGGACGCGATGATCCGGCTGTTGGTATAACGCAGCGTGATATCACGGGACAGCTTTGAATACAGCGAGAACAGCTTCACCCCGTCCAGCTGCTGGGAGAAATCCTTCGCGAAGGTGATCTCACAGTGATCCCGCACTTCCCGGTAGCTGTCCACATCGCCTTCGTTCAGCAGGATATCAAGCTGTTTCTTCTCGAACAGCCCTTCCACTTCCTCGGGCAGGCGGCCGTACTGGTCAATGACGTTCCGGCGGTACTGTTCCAGGGCGTTCATGCTGTCGAGCAGGTCGATCTGCTGGTACATGCTCAGCTTGTCATAGTCATCCGGGGCGAATTTATGCGGGATGTAGCTGGTGCGGCCGACGTTGGCGAGCTTTTTCGCCTCCTGTTTCTTCCGCGGCTGCCCCTTGCGCGCGGCAATGGCTTCCTCCAGCATCTCCACGTACATATCGATGCCCACAGTATCGATGAAGCCGGACTGGTTCGGTCCGAGCAGGTCGCCGGCCCCGCGGATGGTCAGGTCCCGCATGGCGATCTTGTAACCGCTGCCCAGGCGGGCAAACTCCTTGACGGCCTGCAGACGCTTCGAGGCGGTCTCGCTGAGCTGGCGGCGCGGCGGGACCAGCAGGTAGGCATAGGCCACCCGGTCACTGCGCCCCACCCGGCCCTTGATCTGGTAGATCTGGGCCAGCCCGAAGTTCTGCGCGTTGTC
>JAEEHG010000246.1 GCA_016280695.1 Solobacterium sp.
ACGGCCGGAATTGCCCTGATCGGGGCTTTTGCCAAACATCCGCGTTATCAGGGAACCGGTTCCAGCAGGGTCAATGCCATTGACAATGACTCGGTCCATGCAGCTATGGAAGCGGCCGGATATGACTTTACCTATGCGGAAGGGTATCACCCGGAACTGGACATCAGTGACCTGGTGCTGGTGCAGCAGGCCCTGCTTGCGGCAAAGGCGGCGGACACTGTGATTGTCGTTGCCGGGCTGCCGGACCGCTATGAGGCGGAAGGCTATGACCGCCGGGACATGTCCATGCCGGAGAATCAGAATCATCTGATCGGGGAACTGGCCAGAGTCAACCCGAATATCGTGGTGGTGCTGCAGTGCGGCGCCCCGGTGGAAATGCCATGGCTGGACCAGGTGAAAGGCCTGCTGTACATGGGGCTGTCCGGCTGTCAGGGCGGGGCGGCAGCGGTCAACCTGCTGGGCGGGAAGGTGAATCCTTCCGGCCGGCTGGCAGAGACCTGGCCGCTGAAACTGACGGATACACCATGCTACCGGTACTTCGATGATGATCTGCACATGGCCGAATACCGGGAAGCCATATTCAGCGGCTACCGCTACTACACATCCATGCAGGTGCCGGTATGCTATCCGTTTGGCTATGGGCTTTCGTATACGGCGTTCCGGTATGACAGGATGGATGTGCGGCAGGAAGATGATGCCGTTATGGTTACCGTGCAGCTGACCAATACCGGGGACAGGCCCGGCCGTGAAATTGTCCAGATCTATGCCGGTCTGCCGGAAAGCAGGATCGTCCGGCCGCGGCGGGAACTGAAGGGCTTTGCGGCGATTGACCTGAAGCCGCAGGAAAGCGGGGAAGTGAGCGTCCGGATCCCGCTGACGGATCTGGCCTATTATGATGTGCAGAGAAAAGACTGGGCAGTGGAAGCGGGCACATACACCTTTGCGGCCTGTGCCTCCGCGGCAGAAATCCGCCTGCAGGCCGACATGGAGATTGCCGGGATTACGGATCCGTTCAGCCGGCTGGCAGAAGATTATATCCGGTACGAAGACGGCAGCGTGGCTATCGACAGAATCGCGTTCGAGCAGCTTGTCGGGCATCCTGTGCCCCGCTGGCACCGGCAGGATTTTGACGTTGACACCACGGTTGACGACCTGGCTGTCACCGGGCTTGGCCGCCGTCTGCACCGCCTGATCCGGCGGATCCTGAAGAAGGACAAGTGGCGCCATGTGGAGGGTTCCATGGTCTTTGAGGCGCCGGTCCGCATGCTGTTCATGCTCTCACAGAAAGTAACATGGGACACGCTTGACGTGGTGCTCGACATGTTCCGGCATGGGTTTTTCCGCAACCTGCACAAGCTGCGGCGGACACTGTACGGCGGCCGGTAAAGAGTTTCCGCATACCCGTGCAAAGTGTTTCATGAAAGCCGAATGTAAGCCGTATAACATTGTTATACGGTTTTTGTTTTTTCTTTTTCCGAAAGGTATTTTGGCCCCGGCCCGCAGGCATTGTGAAAGATATAATTTATTCATGAATCAGGAGGTAAAAAATGAACTGGATGAAAGCGAGACTGATCGGCTGCGGTGTTCTGCTGGGTACAGCCGGTGTGAAAATTCTGAGCAGTGATGACGCCAAAAAGGTATATACACACGTAACAGCGGCGGTCATGCGCGGTTATGACTGTGTGGCAAAGACATATACAGCCGTGCGTGAGAACTGCCTGGATATCAGTGAAGACGCGAAGAATATCAACGACAGAAGATATGCCGAGAAGGAAGAACGGATGATCGAGGACGCCCGGGCGCTCCTGGAAGAAAAAGAAGACTGCGGGAAGAACTGAACAGGAACGGATACAGTGCCATGAAATGCAGAATATTACATGAAAGCATAGGCCGGCTCCGTGTGCATATGATGCAGGGTCATATGACTCTGGATCAGGCAGATATCCTTGAATACTATCTGAAATCTTTTGATTTCATTACCGACGCCGCGGTTTACGAAAGAACCGCGGATGCCGTTATCCGCTACCGGGGGGACAGGGCGGAAATAATAAAAGCTCTGTCTTCTTTCTGTTATGAAGAAAACCGTGATCTGGTGCCGGAAAAAACCGGACGGGCCCTGGCTCATGAATTTGAGGATAAAGTGGTCCTCCATGTGGCCAGACGGGTTTTGAATCTTGTTTTCCTGCCGGCCGGCCTTCGCAGTATCATTACGGCAGTCAAGGCGGTGCGGTTTCTGAAGGATGGGCTTTCGGTACTGGCGTCAGGCCATATCCAGGTGCCGGTACTGGATGCGGCGACGATCGGCGTTTCCATGCTGAGAGGGGATTTTGATACTGCCGGCAATGTGATTTTCCTGCTGGGCCTGTCGGAAATCCTTGAAGAGTGGACGCACAAGAAAACCGTGGATGACCTGGCCAGGAGTATGTCCCTGAATATTGATAAAGTCTGGCTGAAAACAGCTGAAGGGCAGGAGATGCTGGTGCCGGTCAGCGAGATCCGCGCCGGTGACATGATTGTCGTGCGGACCAGCAATACAATTCCGCTGGACGGCATCGTTTCAGCAGGGGAAGCCAGTGTAAACCAGGCATCACTGACCGGGGAATCCCTGCCGGTGCGCAAGGAAGAAGGCGCCTATGTCTATGCCGGCACAGTGATCGAAGAAGGGGAAATCACCATCACCGTCAAGAACACGGCCGGGGCGGGACGCTATGACCGGATTGTCGAGATGATCGAAGAATCCGAGAAGCTCAAATCCGATTCCGAAAACCGGGCGGCTGCCCTGGCTGACCGGCTGGTGCCGTGGAGCCTTGGCGGAACCCTGCTGACGTATCTGCTGACCCGCAGCGCGCCCAAGGCACTGTCCATCCTGATGGTGGATTACAGCTGTGCTTTGAAGCTGTCTATTCCGATTGCGGTACTCTCCGGCATGCGGGAAGCCAGTAATTACGGCATCAGTGTCAGAGGCGGGAAATTTCTTGAAACAGTCGCTGAAGCCGGGACAATTGTCTATGACAAGACAGGCACCCTGACCTATTCCACCCCGCGGGTTGCGGCAGTCATTCCGTTCGGCAAAAATAATGAAAAGGAAATGCTGCGGCTGGCTGCCTGTCTGGAGGAGCATTATCCGCATTCCATTGCCAATGCAGTCGTCAATGAGGCGGCCCGCCGCGGCCTGTTCCATGAAGAGCGGCACACCCGGGTGGAATATGTGGTGGCGCATGGTATTGTCAGTCACATTGACGGTAAACGGGTGCTGATCGGCAGTTATCATTTTGTCTTTGAAGATGAGGGCTGCACAGTACCGGCCCGGGAGAAAAAGAAGTTCACTGCCCTGCCGGAGAATTATTCCCACCTTTATATGGCGATGGACGGCAGACTGTGCGCAGTCATCTGCATTGAGGACCCGATCCGTACAGAAGCTCCCGCAGTAATAGGAAAACTGCGGAAACTCGGGGTCAGCCGTCAGGTCATGATGACCGGCGACAGTGAACGAACTGCCCGGGCAGTGGCGGGGCTGGTCGGTGTGGATGAATATCATTCTGAAGTTCTGCCGGAAGATAAGGCGGCGTTTGTGAAAGCGGAGCAGCAGGGCGGCAGCCGGGTCATCATGATCGGCGACGGCATCAATGACACGCCGGCATTGTCCCAGGCTGATGTTGCCGTAGCAGTTTCCAACGGGGCGGCCATAGCCAGGGAAATCGCCGATATCACGGTGCCTGAAAGCAGTCTTGAGGAACTGGTGACTCTGCGCCGGCTGAGTACAGCCCTGACGTCCCGCATCAACAGCAATTACCGGTTTATCCTGTCGTTCAACTCGGCACTGATCCTGCTGGGCGTACTGGGTATTCTGCCGCCGTCAACCACAGCGTACCTGCATAATTTCTCAACCTTGGCATTGAGTGTCCGGTCCATGACGGATGTATTGTGATATGAAAGAAAGGGGAGGCCTTCGCTGTCAGAAGGTCTTTTTTCTCCGGAAAATGGGATCAGTGTGCTCGGGATAACACGCAGAGCCGGTTTCCGGGACAAAAAACATTGAATACAGTATTGACAGCAGGGCAGAAAGAGGTTATTCTTTCTTAAGTTAGTAATAACTAACCAAACAGCCGTACGCGGCATATAATTTAGACCAACGGTTAGTTAATACTAACGGTGTTAGACAATTACGTCATGTCTGACGACAACGAATAACGGCAGTAAACATTGAACGCCTGACCCCTACCTCCTTTGGCGGACAAAAAGAACACTGCCATACCGTGATGCCGGCAAACTGGCAGGCCGGCTCAGACTGCTCCAGCTGACTGCAGAATCACATCCCGAACGGATTCTGCAGTCTGCCGGATACAGGAGTGAATCCAGTGTTGCACATGCATATGAGTGACAGGAAATATATGACCCGAAAATTAACTTCAGCGAAAATCAGATATCTTTCCGTTCTCTATGAACTGTCACGGGATGGAACCGGCGTCAGAAGTGTTGACGTAGCCAGGGAACTTAACGTGTCACGGCCAAGTGTCCATTCCATGATGGAAAAGCTCAGAACCGAAGGATACATCAAAAAGTCCAGCTATGGAGCTGCGTACCTGACCGAGCGCGGAGAAAATACTGCGGCCCGCTGTGCCGAAGAAATCAGAAAGTTGGCAGTTCCGAAAGCTGACTGACGGGAGGGAAAATCATGAAGACCGTTGTGACTATGATCGCAGTCATCCTGATTATGGCTGTTCTGCAGGATGTTAAAAGAAGCCTGCTTGAGATCAGCCGCAAAGGATGCTTTCCGGCTTTCCGGAAAACGGAGCAGGGGTTCTGATCCGTGCCGGAAGAATTAGTAGTCCGCCATTGCGCACCAACCCTGGCCGGTCTTAAAACCGCAAGTCTGTTTACAGTAATTCCCGACAGCGAAGAAAAACTGCGCCGGGACGTAGCCGAGCTCAACGACAAGCTGAACGGCCGCCGGATCCACGCACTGGTACTGGGCCGTTTCCGCAACCGGGCCCGGATCTATCTTTACCGGCCGGAACGGCTGCGTGAGGACCTGCATGATGATCTGGCCGTACAGATCCTGTGTGAACGCGGCTATGATCCGGATGATCTGAATCAGTGCCTGGACATGCTCGTGCAGAAACTGGAGGGAAATGAGCAGTTCCCGCATGAAATCGGCCTGTTCCTTGGCTATCCGCCGGGTGATGTGCAGGGCTTTATAGAGAACCTGAAGCCGTGCAAGTGTGTCGGTGCCTGGAAAGTATATACGGATGAAGGAACTGCCCGGAAAACCTTTGAACGGTTTCAGAAGTGCAGGGATATCTACGAAAGACAAGTCTCAATCGGCATTCCGCTGCAGCGGCTTGCCGTTTGATAAAAAACCAATTTTGAGGAGGAAATCATGAGCAAAATTGCAGTAGTTTACTGGAGCGGAACCGGCAATACGGAGAAGATGGCGCA
>JAEEHG010000247.1 GCA_016280695.1 Solobacterium sp.
AAGCGGAAAACCGGTATGACTTCTCGTTCGATGCCTATGTGATAAAGCAGAGCAGTTATTATGAAGACGGCAATCTGGTTGATGACAGAAACAAGACCTATACAAGCGAAACGGTAATCAGGATCAGCGGTTATTTCTACGGTAATCACCCTTAACAGCATACGTTCCCCGGCAGGCAGCATCATCATGTCCTGCCGGTCAGCGTTTTCTGCATGCAGTGCGGTAAAAAGTTCTATAATGAAATCAGATATACACTCTGCCGGTGATACCGCCGGATCAGACAGCATAATTTCAGAAACTGCCGGAAAACACAGAACAGTTTCATGATCCGGAAAACTTTTCGGTTTCATGCATTTCCCTGCAGAGATTTTTCATCAATGCGGAAGGGGGAAGGAATATGACGAAATACTGTCCCACCTGCGGACGGGCTCTGCCGGATGAGGCCAGACACTGTGACTTCTGCGGCACTCGTCAGCCGGCCCGCAATACGGATCTTTCAGCCGGAAGCCATAACTATATCAGTACACGGACCTTTGGCGCTGCCGTGGATATTGCGGCTGTGCGCAACCGTGACCCGTACCGGGAATGGAGCTACCGGGCTGCCCCGGATTTCTTCACCTGGAATCTGAAAAAGGTGAAGCGCTTTGCCGGCAAGGCAGACTGGCGCTGGGCAGAGGACACCATCAAGCCGGTTTACTATGTTTCGCCGCGGGGTGCCATCGGGCAGGTATACGAAGAAGACGGTATCCGCTATCTTGAATGGTGCTTCTATACCCGGGAGGACGGGCCGCAGGAACTGCCGGACTCGGTCCCGGAACTGGAAAGACTGATGCAGGACGAATGATCAGCATAATACACCGCCGGTTATACGGCGGTGTTTTTCTATACATCGGTGCGTTCCCTGTACCAGTCACAGATGAGGGTGACCAGGTCCTGCAGGGGTTTGCGGCGGTCAGCCGCATGCGTGCAGAGGACACACGGGATGGTCTCCGGACAGTCAAAGGGGATCCACACAAACTCGCTGTTATGGTCGTTGAGGAACCCCGGCGACAGCACCACCGCCCGGCCGGCGGCGACAAAGGTCAGGGAAGTGTCATGATCGTTGCTGTTGAAGTAGCTGACATTGCCGCTGCGGATGACGCGCTGCTGCACAGCCCGGAGCGGACCCGGGGAACCGCCGCCGATCATGAGCGTGCGTCCGGCCAGGTCTTCTTCTTTGATCTGTTCTTTTTCCGCCAGCGGGTCATCCCGGCGGCACACCAGCCAGATGCGGCTGTCAAACAGCGCATGCATATTCAGATCGGGAATCTGCCGGACAGAATCCCGGACGGCAAATAGGATATCCTGTTCCCCGCGCAGGAATGACTCGATTGAATGCCGGTAATCAAAGTACGGGGTGATCGAGACCGATGCGTCATGCTCCGCAAACTGCCGCATGATATCCGGCAGATAATACAGGGCGGAGCGGACCGGCATGGCAATACGCAGATTGTCCCGGTATTTCGTACTGAAGTTCTGGCCCTGTTCGATGGCCCGCTTGAGCTGATCTCTGATCTCACGCAGGGTCACGATGAACTGTTCCCCGGCCGGGGTTACCGTGGCGCCGCGTCCGGAACGGTCAAAGATACGGAAACCGATCTCCTCCTCCGCCGCGTTGATCTGGTAGGTCATGGTCGGCTGTGAGACAAACATGTTCTCGGCGGCCCGGTTGAAGTTCTTTGTTCTGGCAAGTTCCAGAATGTATTCGATCTGTCTGGTATTCATAGAAACACTCCGATTAAATAATTAAATTGCTAATATATGATTTCAATTTGATAACTCTATTATCTATCCGTTATTCTTTACCTGCAAGGAGAATAAATAAAATGAAAAATCTGGTGATCTATTACTCGAGAAGCGGGGAAAACTATGTCAACGGCGCTATCCGCAGCCTGAATAAGGGCAATACGGAAATCATCGCCGAAATGATTCAGAAAAATATCGGGGCCGATCTGTTCAAAGTGGAAACCGTGAAGCCCTACGCGGCGGGATACATGGACTGCATCCGTGAGGCGCAGAAAGAGCTCGACGGTGATGCCCGGCCGCAGCTGAAGGAATATCTGAGCGATATCTCAGCCTATGACAATGTGATCATTGCCGGACCGTGCTGGTGGGGCACCTATCCGATGGCGATCTTTTCGGCCATTGAGAACCTGGACTTTGCCGGGAAGAAGGTACTGCCGCTCATGACGCATGAAGGCAGCGGACTTGGTCACTGCGAGTCGGATCTGAAGAAGATGATCAGCGGGGCAGAATTCGCAGAAGGCCTGGCTGTGCATGGAGCCGATGCGGCTAAAGCGGAAGGCAGTGTTGTCCGCTGGCTCAGGCAGAATATCAATGAATAATCTGAGCGCGGAACAGCAGGCTGTCCTGGCTGCGTTTGAAGCCATGCAGCAGGCCATGATCGACAAGGATATCGAAAAAATGACAGCCCTGGTTGCGCCGGACAAGACATTTACCCACATGTCCGGCAGACGCCAGACAAAGGAACAGTACTTCGGGGAAATCAGAAACGGCATCCTGAACTATTACCGGTATCAGATCAGAAATCTGAATATTGAAGTAAATGGGGAAAGGGCGGTGCTGAAAGCCGATGTGGCCCTGACAGCCAGGGTGTACGGCATGTCCGGGACGTGGACCGTGCCGGTCAGAACAAATTACAGAAAAGAATCCGGGAAATGGATTCAGTGCAGCTGATGAGGACAGGATATGATTTTTGACAGAAACGAAAACAGGGAAGTCATCGCGCTGCTCGGGGCGGGCAGTATGGGCATGGCCATCATCAGAAGATTCGCGGCCGGCCGGAAGATCCTGCTGGGCGACATCAGTGAAGCTAATCTGCAGAAGGCTGCGGATGAGCTGCGTTACAGCGGCTATGACGCGGAAACCTGCATCGTCAATGCCATGGAGAAGGAATCTGTGGAAGCCTTTGC
>JAEEHG010000248.1 GCA_016280695.1 Solobacterium sp.
TCCGGTCCGGTCTTTTTCAAGAGTCTGCGGGCCAAGGCCAGGGAATATGTCATTCTGGGTATTCTGATTGTGGTCAGCGGCGCCCTTACCACCCTGCTGGTCGGGAAACTGATGGATGTCCGTTTTGACCTGGCGATCGGGATCTTCACCGGGGCCCTGACCTCAACACCAGGCCTGGCAGCAGCAACCGAAGCCACTTCGGCTGTCCTTGCCCAGGGCGGCACAGATGCGGTTTCCCTGGCTTCCATCGGCTATGGTATTGCCTATCCGTTCGGGGTCGTTGGTATTGTCCTTTTCATCCAGCTGTACCCGCGGCTGGTGCACTGTGACATTGAAGCCGAATGCCGCAAACTGCACGAAAGCCTGTATGACGAAGAAGAAACCGTTAAATCAGACCAGTATATCAGGGTCGATATGTTCGGCCTGATGATATTGTCCTTTGTCATGGTGCTGGGGCTGAAGCTCGGATCCATCTCCTTCCCCCTGCCCGGCGGGATGAGCTTTACCCTCGGCACGGCCGGCGGGCCGCTGTTTGTCGGTCTGCTGATCGGGCATTTTGACCACTTCGGAAAGTATTCCCTGCAGGCCCCGGAAACCACGATCAAAGTCCTGCGGGAGATTGGCCTTTGTTTGTTCCTGCTGGGCTCCGGTACGGAAGCGGGGGCCGGCTTTGTGGAAACCATTTCCACCCAGGGTCCGAAACTGTTCCTGCTGGGGATCATCATCACCCTGCTGCCGATGATCATTGCCTGCCTGCTGGCCAGGTTTGTCTTCCGTATGGATACCCTGATCACCCTCGGCTCGGTCTGCGGCGGGATGACTTCCACCCCGGCCCTGGGCGCGCTGATATCGCTCTCCGGCTCCGAGGATGTCGCCGCATCATATGCTTCAACCTATCCTGTCGCCCTGATCCTGATGGTGCTGGGAGCGCAGATCCTCGCCATGATCTGGTAACAAAAAAAGAGTTCAGCTGTATTTCACAGCTGAGCTCTTTTTCTTTTGGTTCTTACTTGCAGGCGGCGATGATGGCGAGCAGGATATCCCAGGCCCGGTCAAAGGAGGCCAGGTCAAGCCGCTCTTCCGGTGTATGCGCGCCTTCCGCAACCGGACCGCAGCAGATAATGTCCATATCCGGGACCAGGCCCTTGAAGACACCGGTCTCCAGACCGCCGTGGGTGGCGTGGGTAATCAGTTCCTTGCCCTGCTTCTTCAGGACATCGGCATAGATATCACGCAGTCTGGACTCAGCCGCATAGTTCCAGCAGAAGATCCGGTCGGTCGCATCTGCCTGCATATGACAGAGTTCCGCCAGGACGTGCATGCGCCAGCCGTTTGATTCACTGTAGGACTCAATGGCGGACCGGGCCAGGACATCGCCGCGGAACTCCCCGTCCTTTGTGACAACCACGCCGAGGTTGCTGGAAGCCAGGGTCAGGCCTTCAATAGCCATGGACTTGTGCTGGAAGCCGTTCGGGATCAGGTAGACAAAGTTCAGGATATCTTCGCTGCACTGCTTTGTCATGCGCTGTTCCGCTGTGTCGAGCTTTTCGAATTCAAGCCGGAAATCCGGATCGCTGAATTCCAGCTGGGTAGCGATTTCCGCAGCCTTCTTATCCAGTTCAGCCTTGAGCGTATCCGCGTCTTCGGCCGCGGTAAAGACAACGTCAGCTTCCCGCGGGATGGCATTGTACTTCAGGCCGCCGTCAAAGCTGACCAGCTGGACCGGATGGCCTTCCAGTTCCGCTTCTTTCAGGATGGTCGCCGCAATGATGATGGAGTTGCCCAGTTCCAGGTGGATCAGGCCGCCCGAATGACCGCCCTTGAGGCCGCGCACCCGGATGGCATAGGTATTCTCTGTATTCGGCTCATAATCAATCTTCTTTTTGATGACAACGTTGACGCCGCCGGCCGAGGATACTGCCGTCTCCAGTTCGCCGCCGCCGTCCAGATTGATCATCTGATGTGCATGCAGGTCTTCAGCCTTGATCTGCATCGCGCCGAGCAGGCCGACTTCCTCCATGGTGGTGAACCAGCACTGCAGCGCCGGATGCGGGATGTCATCGCTTTCAAGAATGGCCATCATGTAGGCAACACCGTAACCGTCATCGCAGCCCAGGGTTGTGCCTCTGGCCCGCAGCCAGCCGTTTTCGTCCACATACAGGTCAAGCGGGTCCTTTTCAAAGTCATGCTCAACACCCTTGTTCTTCTCGCAGACCATATCCAGATGCGCCTGCAGGATCAGCGGATCAGCATTTTCATAACCCGGGGTGGCCGGTTTTTCAATGTAGACATTCCATACGTGGTCCTGTTTGTAGGTCAGGCCGTGTGCCTTGGCAAATTCACATACCCAGTCACTGGCCGCCTTTTCATTCCGGGAACCGCGCGGAATCTTCGCGAGTTCATTGAAGTAATAGCAGTATCTTTTATTCAGATCGAATTCCATAAAGTATCCTCCATTGTCTTATATTTTATTCGTTTATAAAAAATATGAAAGTGCCGGAAGAGGAATTTCCCGGCACTTTCATTAGTTATACGCTTTTCAGTCAAAGAACTTGGCTGCGTTCGGGCGGTACTTATGAATGAATTCCTTCATATCGCCGTTGAAGAGCCGGTCGGATGTATCCGGACCATCGGTCAGGAACTTCATCGCGTATGCCATATGCATCGCGCAGCCCAGCTTCAGGACACCCTCATCCGGGTCCTGGCATTCGGAGTGGTTCAGCGCAGTTCTGCCCATCGCCTCGTTCCGGACGCCGGCCCGCAGGAAGACACCCGGCCACAGTTTCGAGGTGATCGCAAAGCTTTCACTTGCCATCAGCGGCAGGATATCCTGCACATCATGGCCGAATGTTTCATTGACAACTTTCCGGGCCATTTCCGCACAGGCCGGGTCATTGTATACACACAGGGAAGGACCGGAAACAGTCAGATCGCCGGTGCAGTCATAGACAGCCGGAATCGCCGCTGCCGCTTCGATCATCTTTTCCTTGATCTTGAGACCGTCATCAAAGTTGAACAGGCGGAAACTGCCGCTGAAGGAAAGATCCGGCGGAATGATATTGGATGCTGTGCCGGCATGCAGTGTGCCGACCGAGAAGACCATCGGATCAAACGGTCCGCCGTACTTCATGCGCAGGGACTGCATGAAGTTGTAGTACTCATTGAACGCGTCAATCGGGCTGTGGCCGACATACGGCTGGGAACCATGTGCCGCCTTGCCGGTAATGGTCATTTTGAAGCCCATGGCACCGGCCATCAGATTGCCGCTGCGCCAGCCGAACTGGCCGACCGGGATGGACGGATCGACATGCATGCCGAAGCTGCCGTCAATCTTGAGGTTGTTGTCATAAGCGTACTTCAGCAGGGCACCGAGGCCTTCGCCGCCTTCTTCACCGCGCTCGAACATCAGGACAACCCGGCCCGGGATTTCGTCTTCAATGCTCTTGAGACCCTTGGCAGCACCCAGCAGCATCGCCGCGTGGCAGTCATGGCCGCAGGCATGGGCAATTCCTTCCACTTCGGACACAACCGGCTTTTCAATGCCGCCGGCGTTGACTTTCGATTCCCTGACCGGCAGGGCATCGATGTCGGCTCTCAGCAGGACCGTGCGGCCTTTCGCCGCATCGCCCAGGAAAGCGAAGACGCCGCCGAACGGCACATCAACATGCTCGATGCCGAGGGCTTCCAGTTCCTTGCAGATATACGCAACCGTATTGTCTTCCTTATCGGAAAGTTCCGGATGCTTATGCAGATAGCGGCGGTGTTCGGTAATGTATGATTCCAGTGATTCAGCCAGTTTCAGAAAATCCATAATTTACACCTCTCTTTAAATTTATATTACAGGAAAGAGGGCCCGCCTGTCTTAACTTTTACTTATACCGTATAAGAAATATAAAAAAACCCGATTCAATAAAGAATCGGGAACCCGGCGACGTGCTCGGTTCACTATGGCAGGCATAGCTATGTTCGCCCCAGGAGTGCTTAACTTCTGTGTTCGGGATGGGAACAGGTGTGGCCACTCCGGTATCGCCA
>JAEEHG010000249.1 GCA_016280695.1 Solobacterium sp.
AAAACTATGACGAAACGAAATAAGCAGACGTCAGCCGGCCATATCCGGGCCTGCCATATATCGTCCTGCCGGCTTTACTTTCTCTCGATCAGCCCCTGCTCGTACTTATAGTTCCGGATCCAGAGGCAGATGTCGATGGTCACCATGACGGTGTTGATGATATAGAAAATGAAAGCCAGGTTATAATTGCGGGTAATGATCTTGGCTCCGATTCCGCAGAAATACCCGAACAGAATGAAACAGCTGAACAGGATGCTCTTGCCCTTTGTTGACCAGCTGGTATACATGCGCCGGATGGAGATCGGCCAGGAAATGCCGAAGCAGAGGATCATAAGGGTTTCAAGTACGGTTGCTGCATTCATATATTCTTTTCTTCCTTTCCATCATTTCCCGGCAAGGCATTTTTCGTAAATGCCTGCCTTCTGTACCGCCAGAACCAGTGCCTCCCCGATCCTGTCGGGAGTCATGGCTACTTCCACGCCTGCTTCCCGGAGTGCAGCGATTTTACCCGCCGCGGTGCCTTTTCCGCCGCTGATAATAGCGCCCGCATGTCCCATGCGTTTGCCTGCGGGAGCAGTCTGTCCTCCGATAAAGGCTGCCACCGGTTTTGTCATGTGGTCCCGGATAAATTCCGCCGCTTCTTCTTCACCGCTGCCGCCGATCTCCCCGTTCATCACCACTGCGAAGGTATCCGGATCCTCTTCAAAGGCCCGGAGAATGTCCACAAAACCAGTACATTTGACCGGGTCACCGCCGATGCCCACCACGGTGGACTGGCCGATCCCGCGATCGGAAAGCTGCTTGACCGCTTCATAGGTCAGGGTGCCGGAGCGGGACACAACGCCTACATGTCCTTTCCTGTGAATGTATCCCGGCATGATGCCGATCTTGCATTCGTCCGGGGTGATGATGCCGGGGCAGTTGGGGCCGATCAGGGTGCAGGATTTTCCCTTAAGGTACTGCTTCACCCTGCACATGTCAAGCACCGGAATTCCTTCCGTAATGCATACAATCACACGGATGCCCGCGTCGGCAGCCTCCAGAATGGAATCCGCCGCATAAGCGGGAGGCACATAGATAACAGAAGCGTCTGCGCCGGTGGCCTGCACCGCATCCCATACCGTATTGAAAACAGGAAGCCCCAGAATCTCCTGGCCTCCCTTGCCGGGAGTCACGCCGCCCGCAATCCGGGTGCCGTAGGACAGCATCTGTTCCGTATGGAACTTGCCCTGCCTGCCTGTGATGCCCTGCACGATTACTTTAGTTTCTTTATTGACCAGAATACTCATGCAGTCTCACCTTCTTTCTCTCCCGCTTTCGCGCACTCTGCTTTCTGCCTGTTTTCTTCCGCAAAGCGTCCGGCAGCCTCCACTGCTTTCCGGGCCCCGTCCGCCATATCTGAAGCGGGAATAATAGCCATGCCGGATTCTTCCAGGATCTGCTTTCCTTTTTCGGCATTGGTTCCTTCCAGCCGCACAATGATGGGGACTTTGGGCGCAATCTCCCGGACCGCCGTCACAACGCCCTCCGCGATGATATCACATTTCATGATACCGCCGAAAATGTTAATGAAGATGGCCTGCACATTGGCATCCGAAAGCAGGATTCCGAAAGCTGCCTTAACCTTTTCCGCTGTGGCGCCGCCGCCTACATCCAGGAAATTCGCAGGCTCGCCGCCAAAGCTCTTGATAATGTCCATCGTAGCCATGGCCAGCCCGGCGCCGTTCACAAGGCATCCGATATTGCCGTCCAGGCTGATATAATTGAGATCCGACTGGGACGCCAGGTATTCCTTGGGATCTTCCTCCGCGATGTCACGGAGTTCCATAAGCTCCGGATGACGGTAGAGCGCGTTGTCATCGAAATTGATCTTGGCGTCCAGGCAAAGCAGGTGCCCTTCTTTGGTCAGCACCAGCGGATTGATTTCCACCAGGGAACAGTCCTTTTCCAGATACAGTTTAACCATACCGGAAAGAAGACTTATCAGTTCTTTTTCATTGGCCTCGGGAATCCCCAGGGCCTCCACTGTCTGCACTCCCTGATAGCGTTTGAATCCTTCTGTTGCCGAAACCGGGATCCGGGCAATAGCCTCCGGCCGTTCTTTGGCAATTTCTTCGATTTCAGTGCCGCCCTCTGCGGACGCAATAATCAGCAGGCCGCCGTTTTCATTGTCCCCGGCAATACTGAGGTAATACTCTTTTTCCGCTTCCACCGCTTCCGTGACCAGCACCTTGTGTACTGTCTTTCCTGCGGGGCCGGTCTGCTTTGTCACCAGCTGCATGCCTATTATCTGCCGGGCATACTGCTCCGTTTCTTCCGCTGTCCTTGCCAGTTTGACGCCGCCTGCCTTGCCGCGGCCGCCGGAATGCACCTGTGCCTTAATCACGCAGGCCTTATCCGGCAAATAAGCCCTGGCCGCTTCCACAGCGCCTTCCACAGTATCCGTCACGATGCCGGAAGGAACCGGCAGCCCATAGGCCGCCATCAGTTCCTTGGCCTGGTATTCATGAATCTTCATTGTAAATCCTGTCTTTCTTAAATTGCTTCCGGGATCATGCCTTTTTTGCGGATGACTTTTTACCGGGTGCCTTATCTGGCGCTTCGGCGTGACTGCCCGCTTTGGACTGGCTGGCCGCAAGGTACTCCTGCGCCATTTTTTCGCCCGCGGTCAGTGCCTTGCGGTTGATTTCCTCTGTCCCTGCCGGAATATGCATCATCACAGCCTTTTCAATTTCTTTCCTGTTCACGATATGCAGCAGCTCATTGATACAGCCGACAGCCACGATATTGGCGGTCTGCTGCCTGCCTACCTCTTCCTTCGCCGTTTTCAGGATCGGCATGATGACCAGCTTATCCTCCGGGACATTGGCCGGTTTTTCAAGACTGTCATCAATCATCACAAGGCAGTCCTCCGGCAGGTTCACTGCATATTTATCCAGGGATTTCTGGGTCAATGCCATTAAAAACGTCGGATTTTGCACTTTGGTAAAACCGATAGGCTCATCCGAAATCAGGGTCTCCGCCTTGCTTGCGCCGCCTCTGGCTTCCGGCCCGTAGGACTGGCTCTGGGCAGTATATTTTCCTGCGATGATCGCTGCTTCCGCAAAAATTACCGAAGCCAGGATCACGCCCTGCCCGCCGCTTCCGGTCAGTCTCAGTTCCATTCTGTCACTCATTTGCCTCACGCTCCTCTGCCAGTTTGCGGATCAGCTCCGAATATTGGTATGTAAACTCGGGATACTGCGTATGGTGCAGCAGGCCGATCACCAGCTTGCCCCTGAGTTCTTCCGGTTCCAGTTTTGCCGCCTGCTCCACAGTCACCGCATTGTCCCGCTGCCACTTCAGCATTTCCACAGCGCTGCCCTTCTTATTTTTGCGTCCGTAATAAGTAGGACAGACGCTTGCCACATCGATGATGGAGAATCCCTTGTTGCGGATGCCGTCCTGGATCAGCTGGATTGTCTGCTGCACATGATAGGCGCTGCCCCTGGCCGCATAAGATGCTCCGGCGCCGTAGGCCAGCCCCGCAATGTCAAAGGACCGGTCCATGTTGCCGTAGGGC
>JAEEHG010000250.1 GCA_016280695.1 Solobacterium sp.
AGCATCATGGCCATGCCCAGGATCCACTGTTTCGGGAAGACAGGATCCGCTGTCATTTCCTCCATCGGCATGTCACTGTAGAGAATGCAGTCGTCCATGGCGCCGGAATGCAGGGTGACACCGATGAAATCCAGCTCGGCTTCCATCATCTCCGTGATATTCGTGTATTGTTTCACCGCCGGCGGCAGGGGCTTGTCAGCCGGCAGCGGCATATCAGCAAAAGACAGGACCTGCATATACTGGTTCAGATCAAAGGCGTTGAGGGCTTCCAGAAAATGTCCCACAGGTCTGGCGTCCGCCGCCGGCAGGTCGGAGAACAGCCACGCCAGCAGGAACGACTGTATTTTTTCCGGCTGGTTCAGCGTTCCTTCGGATACCCCGGTGAAGCGGCAGAAAGTCTCAAGATCGGCCGGCCGCGTCAGCCGCTGGGCAAGGAAGGCGGCGGTGGCGTTGACAAAGCGCTCCTGGTTGCCGGGCCGGCGGGAACCTGACAGGATTTTTGAGATGTGGGACGGATCATAGTTGAGGGCCCGGGCCAGTTCACTGATCCTGACCGGCAGGATCCGCAGCAGCTGGTTCAGGTGCTCCAGGAATGTGGAAAATTTCACTGCGGAAGGTTTCTGGGCCGTATCGTTCAGCGCTTTCCGGATCTCCTCTTCCGACAGCGAAAGCCCCGCTTCTGCCGCCCGCACAGCAAAAACCTGCGCCAGTTTTCTGATCTGTACGCTGTCATTGGCCGGGGTCCGGAGACCGGAACAGTAACGGCTGATCGAGGCACGGCTGAAACCGGTCTGTTCCGCCAGTTCCTTCTGCGTACAGCCCAGCTGCGCCATATAAATGTTCATGACTTCCGAAAAATGCATATCTTCAAGTAAAGCATAGGTGATTAATCGTATCGTAATGCAGAAATTACCGCTTTGTCACGGCTTTTGTCGGTAATCGGTAACTATCTCATTTTATGGTTCATAGAATATAATTAAATCAGACCGCAAGATGCTTCTGCGGCCTGTATTTCCTGTGAATCCGATGAGAGAGATCGACAACAGATATCCTGAATTCGCGGCTCCGTATGAGCCGGTCCGAGGCGGAAAACATAAAAAGCGGCTGGACTTTGCCAGAATGGTATTGATGATCGTCGGCGCGCTGCTTGCGGCTTCCGTGTTTTTCAGGATGCCTGAGCCGGAACCGGAACCGCAGGTTATCGCCGTGGTAACCCCGGCATCAACGGCAGAACCGGCACCGTCATCCACCCCAACGCCGACCGTGACGCCCTCCCCTGCCCCGCAGCCGACGGTGACCCCGTATGTGCGGCCGATACCGCCGTATTACCGTCCGGTACCGCCGGATCCGCAGCCAAGCGAGCAGCCTGCCGGACCGACGGCTTCCCCTACTTCCACGCCGACCACAGAGCCGGAGAAGGAACACCGGGCAACCGTACTGATCCTCGGCAATACCGGGACCATGGCCTATACCGGCGAACAGATCTCCTTCTATGGCTATACATATGAAGTGTATGAAGACAGTGATACTGCCGGCGACAGCGGCGCCGTCACGATCACGGTAAATCTGCGGGACGGTGTGGATCCGACCCTGGTTTTCGGCATTGAACCGGGCAGTTATGAAATGAATATTTCACCGGCGGACTTCACGGTAACGTCGGATTACTATACGGATATTGAAGTGCTGGTTGAACCCGGCTGGCTGGAAATCGTTGACGGGGAGCAGGAGGTCAATGTGGTGATTGTCGGCAATCACGAGACGGTTACCTATGACGGCAGGCCCCATACTGTAAGCGGTTTTGAGGTCCAGGTGACCGATGAGAACGGGAACAGCATTGATCCGGGCATGTTCAACGTTTCCCTGATCGACCCGGCAACGGCGCAGGTTTCGGCAACAGCCGCGGGCAATTATCCGATGCGGCGCAGTCCTGTTGAAGACACGGAGCTGTCCGCTTCCGATTTCAGCGTAACTTCTGATATCTACACCAATATTACGGTGGATTTCACCAACGGCTATCTGGAAATCGTGCCGGCCAAGGTGACGGTAACGATTACCGGGGAGACAGACACAGTTGTTTTCGATGATACCATGCATGTCGTGCAGGGTTACTCCGTCAGTATTCCGGCTGACACCGACCTGACTGAGGCCGATATCATGATCCTGGATGAGGAACTGGCCTCCGTGTCCGGGGTTGAGGTCGGCAGGCACCCGATGAACATGCAGCCGGACTACTTCGAATGTGTGAACGACAATTATGAAGTTGAATTTGAGATCGTTGACGGCTGGCTGGAGATCGTGGCGTCCAGGACGGCGCATATTACCATCACCGGCAACAGCAAGACCGTTACCTATGACGGCACCCTGCAGTCGGTCTTTGGCTATACATACAGCGCCGTGGATGATACAGGCAGCCCGATTGACAGCGGCCAGATCAGCGTATCCATGGAAACCCCGAGCAAGGCGGGTGTTGAACGCATCAACGCCGGTGAATACAGCATGCAGGGCCTTGAGGAAGGTGACTTCACGATTACGCTTAATTCCAGTGATTACAACAGTTACGAAATCGTGGAGATCATCCCGGGCATCCTGACAATCAACCGGGCTGAGGTTACGGTCGGCGTGACCGGCAAAACAGCTGAAGTTACGTATGACGGCAGTGTGCAGACACTCTCCGGATATACATATTCGATTCCTTCCGGTTCGGCGTTTGATGAAAGCATGATTACCGGGCCGGCCCAGGATGCCGTAAGCGTCTCCGGCACCGAACCGGGAACATATGAACTGGTTCTGAATGCCGCGGACTTCAGCTCGTCAAGCCCGAACCACGATGTGACCTTCAATGTGACCAACGGGCAGCTGGTTATCAACCCGGCATCCACGAGCCATAACGCTCCGACCTTCCGGATCTTCAATGATATGAGCATCCTGCTCGCGGATGACGGCGGGCTGGATATCTGGCCGGCGTTCGAAATCAGTCAGTGGAATGACCTGGAGAAAGGAACACTGACAGCGACGCCGTATATATCTGACGCGACCGGAGGATACACTGCCGGCACCAGCAGGACCATCACGCAGGGCTCCGACTTCGAATATACCGATGGGGATTACGCGGAAGTCCAGGGCCATCTGGCTTATCAGGACGGGGCCGTCTATAACATCAAGATTGTCCTCGATTACACATATCCGGACGGCACAACGGGATCGTCTGAAATCGGACCGGTCACGATTCATACAGAGAATTTCGCATCCCTGAATCCGAATTACGCAAACGGCGGAGTTGACATTGACAACGGCGGGTTCCTGGTAGTGGACGTCGTCATTGATGAGACCAACGTCGAAACAGACAACGTCAAGCCGGGATATTACACTACCCCGGTCATGGTGAACGGCAATGCGGCGACCGGCAGCAGCAGCGGCCAGGTATGGCTGATGCGGTTCCCGGGAACCAACCGCCTGCAGATGTCCCTGAATCCGGGTGATGTCAACCGTCCGGCCCGGGTAAACGGCAGGCTCATGCTCTATGAACAGACCGGCTCAATCTACTGGATATCCATCGTATCTATTGATAAAACCGTAGAATAGTACAGCTTATAAGGGGGTACATACATATGGCAAACATCATTGGCATTATTATTTCCATCCTGCTGATCGTAGCACTGACACATCCGCAGTGGCTGCCCTTCTCGGCAGAGACAGCAGCGAAGATCCAGGATCTGCGGGCTGAGCATTTCCTGATTGAACGCAGCGGCAAGATCACCCTGGCGCATTTCGCGACATTGATCCTGGCCCTGGCGGTTGTCTGGCTGATCTTTACGATCATCAAGATCCTCCTGCAGATCTACTCAAACCGGGATGATCATGCCGCGACCATCGGCCTCCTGCTGACCGGCATGTTCCGGTATCTGGCCGTGATCGCCGCCTTCATCTGGGGCCTGAGCATCCTCGGGGTCAACACCACAGCGGTGCTGGCCGGGGCGGGCATTATCGGCCTGATCATCGGCTTCGGTGCCCAGAGCCTGATTGAAGACATCATCACCGGCATGTTCATCATCTTTGAGCGGCAGTATGAAATCGGCGACATCATCATTCTGGATGACTTCCGCGGTATTGTCCGCAGCATCGGTGTGCGCACAACCACGCTGGAAGATGCCGGCGGTAACCTGAAAGTTGTCAACAACTCGGATATCCGCAATTTCCAGAACCGTTCCCGGAATCATTCCATGGCCATATGCACGGTCTCGGTTTCCTACGGCACGGATCTGCGGCAGCTGGAGCGGCTGCTGGCTGAGAAACTGCCGGAAATGTATGAACCCCACAAGGATCTGTACCTGGAAGCGCCATATCTGCTGGGTGTGCAGGAACTGGGCAGCAGCGGTGTGGAACTGCGCATTGTTGCGTGGGTGGAAGAAGCGAATGTCTTCCGGGCCCAGCGGCAGCTGAACCGGGATGTCAAAGTACTGTTTGATGATTACGGTGTGGAGATTCCGTTCCCGCAGGTGGTTGTACACCAGGGCGATTGAGGTTCTCCCGGAACAAAATGAAAGGGATACGGCGTGGGCTGTATCCCTTTTTGTTATCTGCGTTTCTTTGCGGCTGCCATGTCGGCTTCGATCAGTCCCAGAACATAGGTTTTGAGGCTTGGCTGGTTTTCCAGCCAGCTGATGATATGTTTCTCCTTTTCCTTGTCAAAGCGGACGGAGAATGAGCGGTATTTGACCCGGTTGTACGCGTTATTATAGCGGAGCTTGTGCTCGTAAGTGCTCTCATTATCTGGCATGATCACTCCCCCGGACATTCGATGTCCCGTTTTATTCAGTATATCACAGATTCCGGGAAGTGTACGGCAGAGGTCAGAGCGCGGCGGGGAGCCGGTAGCCGTCTTCGGTTTTCTGCAGGACGAGGCGGTATACAACCGGCTGCAGTTCACCGTATTCCGAAGCCAGCAGGTCGATCCGGAGCTCTTCGCCTTCTTCGGCGGCCGCGATAATGTATTCCGGATGATAAGTCAGCCCTTCCCGGCGTACCAGTTCACTTGGCAGCATATACAGCCGGCCGTTCTCTTCTTTATATACCGGGAATTCGCCTTCAAAAGCCGAAGGATAATAAGCGGTTTCAAGGAATTCCTTTGTATAGATGCGCTCCGCCGCGGCTTTCAGGCTGTCAATGGTCGGATAAGTGCCGTCCGTGCAGAGGCAGTAGCCGTTTTCGTCTTCAGTGGTTTCGTCAAAGGCAACATCGATGCCGTACAGGCGGTTGAGAATGTCATCAGCGCCGTTCAGCAGCGGGGCCAGGGCGGCGCGGCTGTCTGCGAACTGCGGGTCATTGACCGTAATATCGTCCGGATTGACCCGGAATTCAATGTCGCCGTGGAGCCAGAAGCCGTTGACTGTCGGTTTATATATGATGAAAAGGACATCATAGCGTTCCCCGGCGCGGATGGATCCGGCATAGGTGATGTTGGACTGCGCGCTGTCAATGGTCTCGGCTTTCAGATCATTGAGTGATTTGACTTCCGGCAGCTGTTCCAG
>JAEEHG010000251.1 GCA_016280695.1 Solobacterium sp.
CACCCTGGCCCGGTGCATCATGCGGGTCTATGAGCCGGATGAGGGTGAAATCATCTTCAACGGCCGGGATATTACCCATCTGAAAGAAAAGGATCTCGCGGATTTCCGGCGGGAAGCGGCAATGGTCTTCCAGGACCCGTTTTCCTCACTCGATCCGCGGCAGACTGCCGAATCGATTGTCGGGGAAGCCCTGAAGATCCACGGGCTGACGAAGACAAAGGCGGAGTATGACCGGCGGGTGGATGAACTGTTCCGGCTGGTCGAGCTCGATCCGGAGATGAAATACCGGGTCCCGCACGAATTCTCCGGCGGCCAGCGCCAGCGTCTGGGCATTGCCAGGGCGCTGTCCTCAAACCCGAAACTGATTATCTTTGATGAACCGATCTCGGCCCTGGACGTATCCGTGCAGGCCCAGATCATCAATCTGCTGGAGAAGATCCAGGCCGAACTGGGCCTCTCCTATATCTTTATCGCCCATGATCTGGCCGTGGTGCGGCACATCAGCGACCGGGTCATCGTCATGTACCTGGGGTCGGCGGCGGAAACATGTCCGTGCGAGGAACTGTATGACAACCCGCTGCACCCGTATACCCAGGCCCTGCTGGCGGCGGTGCCGATTGCCGATCCGGAAGCGGAGGGGCAGCGGGAAATGATCCGCCTCGACAGTGAAATCCCCAGTGTGCTGGGCCGGCCGGAAGGCTGCCTGTTCGGCGACCGGTGCCCGCACGCATCCGCACGGTGCCATGCGAAGGCCCCGGAGGAAATCCTGGTTTCCCCGGACCACATGGCCGCGTGTTACCTGTATGAGAAAACAACGGACTTGAATTCATCGGAATGAAGGAGGAAAGAGATGATGAAAAGACTGATGTCATTAATGATGGCCGGCCTGATGGCAGTGTCCCTTGTCGGGTGCTCCTCAGGCTCGTCCGCCGCAACCGCCACACCGGCACCTTCCGAAGCTCCGGCAGAGCCGCAGGAAGATGACAAGTATGGCGGCGTCTACACATTCGCCATGTTCTATGTGACGAATACATTCTTTACCCCGAAGGGCTCCGGCAGTATGAAGTACTTCGTAACGCCGTCCATCGAACCGGTGGCCAGGGAAGAAGCTGACGGTACCATCACACCGTTCCTGGCTGAATCCATCGATGTTGACCCGGATGCGCTGACCATGACCATCAAGCTGCATGAGGGCATCAAGTTCCATGACGGTTCCGAGCTGACCGCTGAAGTCCTGAAGTGGAACCTGGACTATGCCATCGAAGCAGGCAAGGCTGCTTCCCTGAGCAATCCGAAGTCTGTTGATGTCATCGACGACTACACCGTACAGATTTCCTATGACACATGGTCTGTTTCGTGGCCGGCTGACATGACAAATGTCCTGGTTTACTCGAAGAAGGCCTATGATGAAAACGGTGAAGACTGGTGTGCCGTCAACATGATCGGTACAGGTCCGTTCGTCATGCAGAGCTATACAGTCGATGACAAGATTGTCTGGACAAAGAACGAAGACTACTGGCAGGAAGGCCTGCCGTACCTCGACGGTGTCGAACTGCACTGGATCTATGACACAACCGCTTCTGCTTCCGCGTTCCTGAAGGGTGAAATCGACAACTTCGATACCTCCGTGGCAGCTTCGATTGCCATTATGGAAGACGCCGGCGTCAAGAGCAGCGCCCCGAAACTGACAGCCAACTGCACCTTCGGCTTCGCCCTGCCGGTCAGTGCGAACCAGGATTCCATCCTGTCCGACCTGAACGTCAGAAAGGCCATCCTGTACGGTGTTGACTGGGCTGCAGTAGCCAACGCGGCAACCGGCGGCTACGGCTTCTGGAGCAACCAGCTGGGCTTCGAGGATGCCTACAACTATGATCCGGACCTGCCGGCAGTTGAATATGATCTCGCAAAGGGCCAGGATTTCCTGAACCAGAGAACAACCGACAAGCCGCTGGAGACAACGATCTGGACCATCACCAACAACGCGACCAACGAAGCAGCCGCGACAGCCCTGGCCGGCGAACTGGACAAGCTCGGCATCGCTGCCAAGGTTGAACAGGTTGACACCAGCGTCATCACCCCGATGCGGGTCAATGACTGCCCGGAAGGCTTCATCGTCCTGGGCCACGCGCTGGGCCGCGATATGACCACAACCCTGATCAACAACTACTCGCCGATGGGCACAACCCAGACCCACATGATCGCCTTCACGGATGAGTATGTCGATGCCCTCAATGAGGCTGTCACTGCCGCCACCATGGATGACAGGGCCGCCGCGCTGAGAAAGGCTGCCGGCATCCTCACCGACAAGGAAGTCCTGCTGTACCCGGCCTTCTACATGCAGAAGTTCCAGTACACCCAGGACTATGTCCATGACAACGGCGCGAACCAGGTATCCGCGTTCCAGTGGACACCGGAACTGATCTGGAAAGACGCTGACCACAGATAAGAGGACCGACAATGCAGGAAAAAGCACTGCTTGGTAAAAATGTCATCGTCGTCGGCGCAGCCGGCGGCACGGGCTCGGGTTTTGCGAAGTATTTCGCGGACCAGGGCGCCAATATTCTGTGCAATGATGTCGGCTATGCCATGATGGAAGAAGCCGGCGGTGACTTCGACGTCACAAAGCCGGGACCGGAAGAAGCCGACCGGATCACGAAGGAAATTCTTGACCGCGGCGGGGTTGCCGAGGCGGACTACAATGACGCTTCGACATGGGACGGCGCGAAGAATATCGTCGAGCACTGCGTGCAGCGCTTCGGCAGCGTTGATGTCGTCATCCACGCTTCCGTTGTCTCACGCCTGGGCATGATCGATGAGCTGACTGAGGAAAACTGGCACCTCATCATCCGGCAGAACCTCGACACGAACTTCTTCATGACCCGGCACAGCCTGCCGTACATGAAGGAACAGAACTTCGGCCGCCACATCTTCATCGGCAGCGCCACCGTGCGTGACATGTGGTGCGGCGCCAACTTCGCTGCCGCGACCGGCGGCCGGTACAGCTTCATGCGTGACCTGGCCTGCGAAGTCAAGCACTACAACATCACGTCCAACTGTATCCAGCCGTATACCCAGACCAAGACCGGGCAGCGGCCGGAAGGACAGGCGATGCTGGAACGCCGGGCCATCGCGCTCGACATCCCGCTGAACAAGGACTTCAACTACACGAACCTGCCGCCGGGAGAGACCAACGCCCCGCTGGGCGCGTATCTCTGCACCGATGAGGGCAGGGTGTTCAACGGCCAGTACTTCGACAACCACCTCGGCCGGATCTGCATCTGGAACCCGCCGCTGGAAAACCGCTATATTTTCAAGGATATTGAAAAGGACGGTTACTGGACAGTCGAGGAACTGAAGAAGATGATGCCGGCGGCACTCCTGCCGGCAGCCGCGAAGCTGTTCTACGAAAGAACATAAACAGACACAGGGAAACAGCCGG
>JAEEHG010000252.1 GCA_016280695.1 Solobacterium sp.
GACTCTGGCCAGTTCCCCGATCAGATGATTCTGATTCTCCGGCATGGACATGTCCCGGCGGTCATAGCCTTCCGCCTCGTAGCGGTCCGGCAGCCCGGCAACGACAATCACAGTGTCCGCTGCCTTTGCCGCAAGCAGGGCCTGCTGAACCAGCACCAGGTCACTGATATCCAGTTCCGGGTGATACCCTTCCGCATAGGTGAAGTCATATCCGGCCGCTTCCATGGCCGCATATACCGAATCAACCTGAATGGCATTGACCCTGCTGGAACCGGTTCCCTGATAACGCGGATGTTTGGCAAAAGCCCCGATCAGGGCAATTCCGGCCGTCTTCTTCAGCGGCAGGATATCCTCGTTTTTCAGCAGGACGGCAGACTTTTCCGCAGCCTGGCGGGCAAAGTCAAGATGTGCCTTCAGATCGTATTCTGTTTTTTCTTCCGGGTGCAGGGCCTGCAGGCCTGCCTTGAGGCAGGCCAGGTTCTCCCTGACTTCCGTTTCCGTTATCCTGTTTTCCGCGAGCGCTTTTTTCAGCCGGACAGCGATGCCCCTGTGCCCGCCCGGCATCTGCAGGTTAAGGCCGTTTTTCACACTGACTGCCGGATCATGCACAGCCCCCCAGTCAGAGACAAAGATGCCCCGGTAACCCCATTTATCCCGGGCCAGGTCCTTCAGCAGGTAACGGTTTTCCGTGCAGTGGGTACCGTTCAGTTTGTTGTAGGCAGCCATGACCGACCAGGGCTCTGCGGTCTTCATGACCCGCTCAAACTGCCGCAGATACAGCTCGTGCAGCGTTCTTTCGTCAACAATGCTGTCCTGTACCAGCCTGCCTTTTTCACGCGAGTTGGCTGCGTAATGCTTGAGCGAAGTGCCGATACCATGGGCCTGTACGCCGTTAATATAGGCAATGGCGAGTTCGGAAGAAAGGATGGGATCCTCGGAGTAATACTCGAAATTCCGCCCGCACAGCGGACTGCGCTTGTGATTGACACCGGGCCCCAGCAGCACATCCACGCCTTCTTCCAGGCAGTCCAGAGCCAGCATTTCACCCTGTGCTTTCAGCAGATCACGGTCAAAGGAACAGGCGATCAGCGAAGCCGCCGGATAGCAGACCGCTTCCTTGGACGGCAGAAAGCCGATCCCCGTTTCCTGCTCGATCCGCAGACCGTTCGGACCATCGGAAAGCACCAGCGAGCGGATACCGCTGCCGGGATCTTTCAATGTATGCCAGTTGTCCTGACCGCAGAACAGCCGCAATGATTTCTCATCCAGTTCGTCAGCCATTCTGTTTCAGATATTCCTTCAGATTCTGATTGATCCGTCCATACAGGGAAATCAGCTGCAGGACTTCCTGTTCACTCAGCTGATCCAGGCAGATCCTGCCAAGATCCTGCAAAGCCGTATCGATATCATCGGAAAGCTCATTGGTTTCGTTGACTTTCATGCAGGCGCTCATGCTGCGGCCGGCCGGGTCAATATGGGTTTCGATCAGGTCCCTGGAAGACAGCTTCTGCATGCTTGAAAGCACCAGGACCTGCGGGATGCCGGTGAAATCCGAAATTTCCTTCTGGGTTTTCACCATGCCGGCCTCACGGATGCTGACATATACTTTTACATCCCGGAGGTCCAGATCATGTTTCATGGCGGCAGCGTTGAGCAGTTTGTCAAAGGCCTTGTTCAGATAATAGGCCGTGGTGATGATATTGTCCCGCTTATCTGTGCTGAAATAGACCGGTACGCCTTCCTCGCCGAGCTTCTTCGTCCCCGGCATGAGCGGGATCACGGCATCATCGCTCGCTGCCGCCACCAGGAAACTGGCAATTTCCGGTCTGACCCTGCGGTATTCCTCTTCACTGAGTACGTTCCGGTAGAACCGGTCATAGTACTGGTAAATGCTGGTCTTCATCTTGACGATGTTGGAAAACTTCATGCTCTGGGCCACCAGCGATCCTTCGGTCTTGACGTAGTAATAGACCGGTACCTGCAGGGCCGCAACCGTATTGACATGCATGAGATAGTCCAGGTTGAAAATGAAATCCTCGCACCAGCGCAGTTCCCGGTTCATGCGCAGATGGTATTCTTCGATGATATCCCGCCGGTAGAGCTTGTTCCAGAGCACCCCGTAGTAATAGTCGGACGGGCTCTCCATCATATACTCGGCATAGTCCAGCCGGCTCATCACCGCTTCATTCAGAATGCTTCCCTTGCGGGCAACGTTCTCGCCGACGACGCGGTAGAAATCCCCCACCACCAGGTCGCAGTTTTTTTCCTCCATGGTCCGCACCAGCAGCTTGGTGGAATCCGTGGGAATCCAGTCGTCCGCGTCCAGGAACTGCACATATTTCCCTGCTGCCAAATCCAGGGCCTGGTTGCGGGTTTCCGAAACCCCGCCGTTGGGCTTGTGAATGACCCGGACCCTGTCGTCCGCAGCCGCAATGTCATCCAGGATCGCCGGGGTGCTGTCCTTGCTGCCGTCATCCCCCAGGATCAGCTCCAGGTCCCGGTATTCCTGGTTCAGGACGCTGTCCACGCAGCGCCTGATATCTTTTTCCGCGTTGTATACGGGAATAATCACACTTACTGTCGGCATAAATATCTCTCTCTTTCTGTCATATCATACCGCGGTTGACACCGACTTACAAAAAAAGATCCGGGGTTTATTACCCGGATCCTTCTTCAAATCAGTTGTGCGGCACTCAGTCGTACAGATCGTCATGGATCCGCTTATAGGCCAGTTTGTCGATCATGTCCCAGGCCCAGTCAACAGCCTTGCGGGCCTGCACACATGTGTAGTCGCTCAGATACTTCTTTGCGGCTTCC
>JAEEHG010000253.1 GCA_016280695.1 Solobacterium sp.
GGACTGATGAACAATCCCAGAAAAATAGCCCTGGATGCCCTGTACCGGGTCATCCATCAGAATGGTTATGCCAACCTGATCCTGCGCCGGCCGAATGATCTGTCCCCGGCTGACCAGGCGCTTGTTTCAGCGCTGGTCTACGGGACCCTACGCAATTATCTCTGGCTGGAATACCAGTGGCGCGGCTATGCGGAAAAGAAGGTGCGGCCGCAGACGGCTGTGCTGCTGGACATGAGTGTATTCCAGCTGCTGTATCTGCAGAAGATCCCGGCCTATGCCGTGCTCAGTGAAGCCGTGGAACTGGCAGCGGAGCGGGACCGGAAGTTTGTCAACGCCATCCTGCGGCAGGTGGAACGCAGCGGCATCCGCCCGGCCCCGGATGATGATCCGCTGAAGAAAGCGGCGCTGGAGACAAGTCATCCGGAATGGCTGCTGCGGCTCTGGCAGGCGCATTACGGCGAAGCTGACGCCCTTGCCATCGCGGCCCACGACCAGACCAGCGCAGGGGTGTACGGACGGATCAACCGGCTGCGGATCAGTCCGCAGGAAATACAGGCACATCCTGAGGTCACAATGCTGGAAAATGACTGTTTCCGCTACCGTGGTGTTCTGAGCCGGACCCCGTGGTTCAGGGATGGCCAGGTGATCATCCAGGACCGGGCAGCCCAGCTGATCCCGTATTTCCTGGACGTTAAACCGGGCATGGACGTGCTGGATCTCTGCGCGGCTCCGGGCACGAAAACCCAGCAGATCGCGGTGCTGATGGAGAATCAGGGGAAACTCACGGCCAATGATGTCAATCCCGGCCGGGTGAAGCTGATTGAGCAGCTGATGGAAAAAACCGGGGTCGGCATCTGCCGGACCGCGGTGCAGGACGCTTCCGTACCGGTGCCGGAATGGCAGCGGGAAGGGTTTGACCGGGTGCTGGCTGATGCGCCGTGCTCGGGACTTGGGGATCTTCGCCACAAGCCGGAGATCCGCCTGCATGTCACCCCGCAGAGCATTGATGAACTGGTCAGCCTGCAGCAGCGGATTCTCGACTGCAGCGCGGACTATGTACGGCCGGGCGGGATCCTGGTCTACAGCACCTGCACCCTGAACCGCAAGGAAAACGAAAACCAGGTCCGTGATTTTCTGCGCCGGCATCCCGGATTTGTCCTGAACAGGGAGAAGACCTGCCTGCCGCAGGAACTCGACAGTGACGGGTTCTACATGGCGCAATTGACAAGGAATTCATAGCCGGAGTGTGATAGAATATAGACCATGCGGACAATATATGATCTTACCCTGAAACAGATGGAGGAAATGCTGGCGGATAAAGGCCAGAAGTCCTACCGGGCAAAACAGCTGTATGCCTGGCTGTACCGGAAACAGGTCTCTTCCTTTGATGAGATGACCGACCTGCCGGCAGCCCTGATCAGCGAACTGAAAAACGAATACTGCCTCATGCCGGTTGTCCTGGCCGAAAAACAGATTGCCAGGGACCTGACAGCCAAATATCTTTTTGAACTGCAGGACGGCAGTACCATTGAGTCTGTGCTGATGCATTTCAGTTTCGGTGAAAGCGTCTGTGTGACAACCCAGGTCGGCTGCAGCATGGGCTGTACATTCTGCGCGTCCGGCCTGCTGAAGAAACAGCGGGATCTGACGGCCGGTGAGATTGTCGGCCAGATCATGTACATCCAGAAGGAACTGGCAGCAGAAGGCAAGCGGGTGGACAACGTCGTGGTCATGGGCACCGGCGAACCGTTTGACAATTATGACAATGTCATGGATTTCTGCCGGGTGATCAACAGTGACCACGGGCTCGGCATCGGCGCCCGCCACATTACAATATCAGCCTGCGGCATCATTCCGAAAATCCGGGCTTTCGCGGCGGAACATGTCCAGTACAACCTGGCCATATCCCTGCATGCCCCGACGGATGACCTGCGCACCAGGCTCATGCCGGTTAATAAGGCCTATCCGCTGGCAGAACTGATGCAGGCCCTGCGTCAGTACAGCGAGGAAAACCACCGCCGGCTGACGTTCGAATACATTCTTCTCAAAGGTGTCAATGACGCCGATGATCAGGCAAGGATGCTGGCGGATCTGGTCCGCGGCATGAATGCCTATGTAAATCTGATTCCCTACAACGAAGTTGACGAAAACGGCTACCATTCCACCGATGACAGGACAGCGCTGCATTTCTATGACGTGCTGATGAAAAACGGCGTCAAGGCAACGCTGCGGACCCGTCACGGGGAAGACATCGATGCAGCCTGCGGACAGCTGCGGGCAAAGCACGAAAGGAACAGACAGAATTAATGAAATACTGCGGGACCACCGACCGCGGGAAACTGCGTAAAAGCAATCAGGACAACTACGTCATCGCGACCAACCGGAACGGTGATGTTTTTGCCATTGTCTGTGACGGCATCGGCGGCGGCCGCGGCGGGGATATTGCCAGCCGCATGACCGTGAATTATTTCTCTGAGTTGTTTGCGGAACACGCCGGGTTCGAGTCGGCCAGCGATGCCAAGTACTGGCTGCGGATCAATATATCCGAAATCAACCGGCGGATCTTCCAGCGCAGCAGGGACCAGGAGGAACTGCGCGGCATGGGCACAACCATGTGCGGGGTCCTGAAGGCTTCGGTGGGCACCTTTGTCGTCAATATCGGGGACAGCCGGGCCTATTCCTGGCAGAAGGATACCGGCCTGAAACAGCTGACCATTGACCATACGCTGGTGCAGGACATGATCATGCACGGGGAAATCACCCGCAAGGAAGCAGAGAATTATCCCCGCAAAAATGTCCTGACAAATGCCCTCGGGGTCTGGGAGAGCGTACGCAGCGACATCGATACGCATCCTGAACCGGTGCAGGGATATCTGGTCTGCAGCGACGGCCTGCACGGCTATGTTGATGAGAAGAATATCGCTAAAATCGTCATGACCAAAGGCCGGGACCCGGCCCTGAAGGTCCGCAGACTGATCAAGGCAGCACTGGATGCCGGCGGCTTCGACAATATCACGGTGATTCTGATTGACCTGGAAGGAGAGAATGCAGTATGAGCAACAACATGATTGCAAATCGGTATGAAGTCTTCCAGCATATCGGCCAGGGCGGCATGGCGGATGTTTTCCTGGCGGTTGATACAATCCTTAACCGGCATGTGGCCATCAAGATCCTGCGCAGCGAACTGTGCACCGATGCGGTATCCGTGCTGCGCTTTGAGCGGGAAGCCCAGGCAGCTACGGCGCTTTCGCATCCCAATATCGTGGAAATCTATGATGTCGGTGAATATAAGGGACATCATTATATCGTCATGGAATATGTGCCCGGCAAGACCCTGAAACAGGTGATCCGGGACCGCGGGGCCCTGCTGAAGGAAGAGGCTGTGGATATTGCCAAGCA
>JAEEHG010000254.1 GCA_016280695.1 Solobacterium sp.
CGAAAACATTGCCGAAGCCGAAGTCATCGACCTGCAGGGCCGGAAAACCGTTCCGGGCTATATCGACATGCATGAGCACATCACCGGGGGCGGCGGCGAAAAGGGTTTTGCCAGCCGGGTTCCGGAAGCACAGGCCGGCATCCTGCTGGGCAACGGCATCACGACCGTGCTGGGCATGCTCGGCACTGACGGTGTAACCCGCAGCCTGGAAAACCTGGTGGCCAAGGCTTATGCGTTCCGTGAGGAGGGCATCCGGGCCTATACCCTGACCGGGTTCTACGGCTATCCGACCCCGACCCTGATGGAAAATGTCGAGCGGGATGTGATGATGATCGACACGATGATCGGGGTCAAGACCAGTATGTCTGACCACCGCAGTTCCAACCTGACCGCGGCGCAGCTGATTGACCTGGCCACCCAAGCCAGACGCGGCGGCATGCTGTCGGGCAAGGCCGGTATCGTGACCATCCATGTAGGTCCCGGCCCGGATATGCTCAAGCCGCTGTTTGAAGCAGTGGAACTCTGCGACGTCCCGATCCAGAAGTTTATCCCGACCCACATGGGCCGCAGTGATGCGCTGTTCAGCGAAGCCATGAAGTTTGCGAAGATGGGCGGCTTCATCGACATCACCGCCAAGAACGAGGATCTGGAAGGGGTCAGCGCAAAGATTCTGCGCTACTTTGAACAGGATCCGGAAAACCATCACCTGACCATGACCAGTGACGGTTTCGGCAGCATGCAGAAGTACAACGAGCGCATGGAAGTCATCGGCTATACCTATGCGTCTCCGTCCTGTCTGCACAATACTGTCCGTTACCTGGTTCAGGAAAAGAATGTGCCGCTGGAACTGGCGCTGACACTGGTTACCGTCAATCCGGCCGATGTGCTGAATCTCAAAGGCCAGCGCGGCTGCCTGAAGGAAAACGCCTTCGCCGACATCAATGTCTATGACGATGACATGAATCTGCAGTATGTCTTTACGGAAGGCCGCAAGGCAGTCTGGGACCATGAACTGAAGATGCGGGGCATGTTCGAGGAATAACCGTATGAATTCATGACCTGAGGCATAAACCTCAGGTCATTTCTTTATGGTGTATGCTATAATACTTTGGATAATGGAGATTGCAGTATGACCAAATATTCTCGAACAGCTAAATACGAAGACCTGCGCAGCCGTCTTCAAAATGATGCCGAGGAAGATATCCGCAGCCGGGAACTGTCGCAGTATGAGCGGCGGCTGAACCAGATCAGTGCGAATAACTTTGAGGCTCCGAAGGAATACAATCCGGCCGATCATGACCCGATTCATGCCCGGCGCAAGCAGTATCAGGAACCGGCTCCGGCCCCTGCGGCGGAACCGGTGCGCCCGGTCATTGAGGATTCGTCCGACAATATCGGTTTCAATCCGTCCAGCATGCGGAATGAAAACTATACATCGGCGTTCAACAATGAGTATCTGAACGAATACATCAAGGAAGTCAAACAGTACAATATCGACCAGGGCACGGCTTCGAGCACGAATACCGATCTCGATATCCTGCGCTCCCTGCGCAGTGACCGCCCGGCCCCGAGCAAACCGTATCCGGATGAACCGACCATTGAGGTTCCCTACAGCCGTCCGGTAACCGGCCGTCCGGCTCCCGCCCCGGCGCCTGCTCCGGCTCCTGCCCCGGCGCCGGCCAGAAGACAGGAAGAATCGACCGCGACCATGGATATTCCGTTCTTCCGCAGTGATCCGGATGAGGACTTCGTCCGTGATGACCGCCAGAACGGCTCCAAGACCATGACCCGTGAGGACATTGCGGCCGAAGTGCAGAACCTGCTCCGTGAACAGGAACAGCCCCAGCCGCAGCCGGCCCCTGTCTATGAAAACCGCCCGGCAGCCACCCGTGTGGAAGACCAGCGTTCGGCCCACCAGCAGCTGCTGAACGAAACGACCCAGATGCGGGCCCAGCTGGATGATTATGAAGACAACCTGACTGAGGTCAGCGATAAGATGCAGCGCACCAACCAGGTGCTGAATATCGTCCTGGTTGTGCTGATCGTCGTTCTGATCGCTGTGCTCGGCCTCGTCATTTACTGGATACTGCTTTCGAAAGGAATTCTCGGATGAAGATCAATATCGCCATCGACGGCCCGAGTGCCGCCGGCAAAAGCACTATTTCGGAACTGCTGGCCCAGCGCCTGAACTATGTGCATCTCGACACCGGTGCCATGTACCGCTGTACAGCCATGAAGGCCCTGCAGTGCGGTATTGCGCTGGATGATGAACAGGGGGTTGTGGACATGCTTGCGGATACGGAAATCCGCATGACCCCGGACGGTACGGTTTTTCTGGACGGCCAGGATGTCACCGCGGCTATCCGCAGGGATGAGATCTCCATGGCGGCAAGTGATGTTTCCAAACATAAGGAAGTCCGCCGGGTCCTGGTGGAACGGCAGCAGAAGCTGGCTGCCGAAAAGGGCTACATCATGGACGGCCGTGATATCGGTACGGTTGTGCTGAAGGATGCGGAAGTCAAGATCTATCTCACCGCATCTTCGTATGCCCGGGCCCTGCGGCGGCTGAAGCAGAACCGGGAAAACGGCATATCCGATGTTGATCTGGAAACCATTCAGAAAGAGATTGAAGCCCGTGATTATCAGGATATGCACCGGGAGAATTCCCCGCTGACCAAGGCGGAGGATGCTGTTGAGGTGGACAGTTCCGATCTCACCATTGAGGAAACCGTTGAGCGGATCATGGCCCTGGCCATGCCGTTTATCGCCGCAGAGGAAACCGTATGAACAGAGGAATCATCGCCATCGTTGGCCGGCCTAATGTAGGCAAGTCAACGATTTTTAACAGAATTGCCGGGTCACGCATTTCGATCGTGGAGGATACCCCCGGCGTTACCAGGGACCGCATCTATGCGCCGGCGTACTGGCTGGACAACGAGTTCCGGGTGATCGACACCGGCGGGATACAGATGGCCGATCAGCCGTTCCAGGAGGAAATCCGGGCCCAGGTACAGATTGCCATTGACGAAGCTGATGTCATCCTGATGGTTACCAGTGCCAGAACAGGCGTCAGTGACGATGACCGGTTCATTGCCGGCCTCCTGCGCCGTTCCGGCAAGCCGGTAGTCCTGGCCGTCAATATGGTCGATGACACTACGAAAATCGCGTCAGCCTATGAATTCTATGAACTGGGCATCGGTGATCCGATTCCCTGCAGCGGCATTCACGGGGCCGGCATCGGTGATGTCCTGGATGCGTGCATGGCGCTGTTCCCGGAAGAAAAGGAAAGTGAAGCGGCGGAAGGCATGCGGCTGGCCGTCATCGGCGAACCGAATGTCGGCAAGTCCAGCCTGGTCAATGCCATTCTGAAGGAAGACCGGGCAATTGTGTCCGATATCCAGGGGACAACCCGCGATGCCGTGGACACGCCGTTTGAATTCGAAGGCCGCAAGTACATCATTGTTGATACGGCCGGGATCCGCAAACGCGGCAAGGTCTATGAGAACATCGAGAAGTACTCGGTGCTGCGGGCCATGCAGGCCATTGAGAAATGTGATGTCGCACTGTTCCTGATTGATGCCGAAAAGGGCATCCGGGAACAGGATAAGCACGTGGCCGGGTATGCCAGTGAAGCCGGCAAACCGTTGATTATAGTTGTCAACAAGTGGGACGCAGTAGCCAAGGATGACCACACGATGAACAGGTTTACCGAAGATATCCGCACCCAGTTTGCCTATCTTTCGTATGCGCCGGTGATCTTTGTCTCGGCCAGAACCGGGCAGCGGGTGGGCAATATCCTGCCGCTGGCTGACCAGGTCTATGCGAATGCCTCCCGGCGGATTCCCACCAATGTGCTTAACGAAGTAATCATGGATACCCAGATTACAACGCCGGCCCCGGCCCGCAACGGCCGCCGGCTGCGGGTCTACTATGCCACCCAGGTCGGGGTGAACCCGCCGACCTTTGTCTTCTCGGTCAACGAACCCGAACTGATGCATTTTTCCTATCAGCGTTTTCTGGAGAATCAGCTGCGGCAGGCCTTTGACTTTGCCGGCACGCCGCTGAAACTAATTGTCAGAAAGAAGGTCAGCGAATGAAAACTGCAGTATTGGGCACCGGCAGCTGGGGTACCGCCCTGGCGCAGGTGCTTGCCGACAACGGCAATGATGTTATGCTCTGGGGCATCGATGCCTCGCAGGTAAACGATATCAACGAGAACCACCGCAACTCCCTGTTTTATGAAACCGAACTGAATCCGGCCCTGCATGCCGACATGGATATTGCCTGCCTGCGGGATGCGGACCTGCTGCTGTTTGCCGTGCCGTCGATTGCCCTGGAAGAAACCCTGAAGAAAGCGGCTGCGGTGCTGGACAAGCCGGTCATCGTCATCAATGTAGCCAAGGGTTTCCACCCGGTGACCCACGAACGGCTCAGCGTTGTCATCCGCCGGTTCATGCCGGCAGAAAAGCTGAAGGCCGTGGTATCACTGATCGGGCCTTCCCATGCCGAGGAGGTCATCGAGCGGAAACTGACGGTCATCAATGCTGTCAGTGCCGATCAGGAAGCAGCAGAAACCGTCCAGAAACTCTTTTCCAACCGGTATTTCCGGGTTTACACAAATACGGATGAAACCGGCGCGGAAATAGGGGTTGCCGTCAAGAATATCATGGCCCTGGCGTCAGGCATTCTTACCGGTATCGGGCAGGGTGACAATGCCCGGGCAGCCCTGATTACCCGTGGTCTGGCGGAAATGACCCGTTATGGTGTTGCCATGGGCGGCAGGGTGGACACCTATC
>JAEEHG010000255.1 GCA_016280695.1 Solobacterium sp.
CGGGCTGCTGGACGACGCAGCGGGCGGCGTGGAGGCATCTCTGGCCGACAGATACTTGCACAGGGCATGCCACGTCTTCAGATGATCAACGATATACTCGCTCATCTCGCAGATGCTGTCATATTCTTCCTCCAGGGGCAGGGAACGGGAATTGCCGACGTTCTTGGCCCCCAGCGCGATGGTGTATGTATCAATATCAATATGTTTGATATCGGCCATCTTGGCATTGCCGTGCTGGACATCCCGGATGGTCATGGCCCGCCGGTCAATGTAGATCGGGAAGACATGGTCATGTTCCAGGCCGGCGCTGTAGCCGGCAATGGTCATGATTTCCGTGGACTTGGACAGATTCAGATAGATCATCGCGTCCCGGCGGATATCGATGACATATTCCAGTTTGGCCCTGATATCCTCCAGGCTGGAGTCATCAATCTGCACAAAGGAAAACCTGACCGGGTTGTCTTTCGGATAGAGGGAGCGGATCGCTTCCTCGAGGAATGACGGGGCGGTCGTGTTCAGATCCCGGGGTGAGATCATCATGAAAATTTCTTCCGGCAGGAAGGTGTTGACCGGGATCAGTGTGCTGACAATATTGGATGCGAAAAAATCGATCAGTATCATGATTTCATTATACAGGAATTTGTTGAGAACAGTTATTGACAGGCTGATTTCTACCATTCATAATCGAATCAGGTCGACAACAGAGGCGCGTTGATTAAGAGTAACTGTCATGAGGCGGCATGGCCCGGGAAGGACAGCGAAAGGATGAGACGCCGAAATCACCGGTTTCATGCCCGGACCGGGGAATTGGTACTTGGCCGAACAGGTCCTGTACTCCCACGCTGTGGAGGAGCTATTGTCACATCCGGAACGGGAAGGCGATGCTCTGTTGACATTGCCTTTTTTGTCAGCCGGAAGAGTGAGGACGAATGATGAAAACAATTTACTTTAACGGGAAAATCTACACCGGTGAGCTGCCGCTTGTTGAAGCATTTGCAGTGGAAGGCAATGAATTTGTTGCGGCCGGCACCAATGAGGAAATCTGCGCCCTGAAGGCTGAAGGTGACGAAACAGTTGATCTGGAAGGGGCGTTTGTATGCAGCGGTTTCAATGACAGCCACATGCATCTGACCGGCTTCGGCAACGCGCTTAGGACAGCCAACCTGGCTGTTCATACCGGGTCGCTGGAAGACCTGCTGGGTGAACTGAAGCGGTTTGCGGATGAACATCCGATCGCTGAAGGCGGCTGGCTGCAGGGCCGGGGCTGGAACCAGGACTACTTCTGTGATGTGGACCGGATGCCAAATCGGTATGATCTGGACAAGGTTTCCACAGATTATCCGATCGTTATCACAAGAGCGTGCGGGCACGCATCGGTGGCCAACTCCAAGGCCCTGGAACTGGCTGGTGTCACAGCTGATACAAAGGCTCCGGACGGGGGCCGCATCGGTATTGAAAACGGTGAGCCGGACGGCCGGTTCTTCGACAACGCGATGCCGATTATTGCTTCCCTGATCCCGATGCCGACCAAGGAGGACATCAAGGAAATGATCCGCCTGGCCAGCAAGGCGGCCAACGGTTTCGGTGTGACCAGCGTTCAGTCCGATGACCTGGATACCTTCAAGGGTGTATCCTGGCGGGTCATCAAGGAAGCCTTCCAGGAAGTTGAAGCCGAAGGCAACCTGACCGTAAGAGTCTATGAACAGAGCCGGTTCCCGACCTTTGCCGGTTTCAAGGAATTCGTTGATGAAGGCAATGTGACCGGGGTCGGTACAGAGAACTTCAAGATCGGCCCGCTGAAGATGCTCGGCGACGGTGCCCTGGGCGCCAGAACCGCTTTCCTGAGCCGGCCGTATGCGGATGATCCGAATGCCACCGGCCTGGCGATCTACAGCGTGGAAGAAATGAATGCCATGGTTGAATACGCCAATGACCACAACATGCACGTGGCCATCCACGCGATCGGCGATGCCTGCCTTGACCGGGTGCTGAATGCCGTTGAACTGGCACTGAAGAAGAATCCGCGTGAAGACCACCGCCACGGTGTTGTCCACTGCCAGATTTCCCGGCCGGAACAGCTGCAGCGGATCGCTGACCTGAAGATGCATGTCTATGCCCAGAGCATCTTCCTGGATTATGATACAAAGATTGTCGAAGCGCGGGTCGGCAAGGAACTCGCCTCCACCAGCTACAGCTGGAAGACCCTGATGGACAAGGGCGTGTCCGTGTCCAACGGTTCCGACTGCCCGGTTGAACTGCCGTTTGCCCTGGGCGGCATCCAGTGCGCAGTTACCCGGAAGTCCCTGCACGGCGGAGAAGTCTACCTGCCGGAACAGGCCTTCACGGTGCAGGAAGCGATTGACAGCTTCACCATCCGTTCTGCCGAAGCCAGCTTCGAGGAGAACCGGAAGGGCCGGATCGCTGCCGGCATGCTCGCTGACTTTGTTGTCCTGAGTGAAAATCCGTTTGAAGTTCCGGCGGACACCATCAAGGATATCAAGATCCTCGGCACATATATGGACGGCCGGAAGGTTTACGGCGGCTGAAAACAGACATAAAAAACCGGTGTATGGAAGACCATACGCCGGTTTTTTTCAGTTCATCCTGCGGGCTTTGTCCGTCTGCAGCACATTGACGGCCGCCTCGGCACTCATCCGCCCCTGACGCACATCGGCAATCAGTTCGGCATAGTGGGATACAGCACAGATCGGCGCCAGCAGGCTCTTGCGCACGGTGTCACTGTCCAGCTGTTCCTGCCAGAGGAAAACCGTGGCCCGGTAACGGACTTCATTTTCTTCCGTCACCTCAAAATGACCGAACAGCAGGTCGTTGTTGATGCGGTTCAGGACCTTCCGCATGTCATTCAGGGTTTCATCCGGCACCGGGTGCACCAGTGCAGCGGAGACCTGGTAATGGGAATCGCTGACGGTGATCACCATCTTCGTCCTGCAGGTCCTGCCGGAAAGGCTGATATTCAGATAAAAACAGCCGTACTGTTCATCAAATGCGTATTTCCATTCCTGACTGTCGAGATACGACCGGATGGAATCTTTAATTTCTGTCGAATAGGAATTCATATCTGTATTATAACCGAAACCGGATCATGACAGGGTCAAGGTGCTCAGAAGAAAACCCCGGCTCACAACATGGCGCCGAGGCTGTTCTCTACTTCGCGGGCTTCTTCCAGGGTCAGTCCCGAAAGGGTTCCGTCCGGATTCTGTTTCATGACAATGGCCGTCCCGCGGGCCTGCGGGTCCTGGCCGGTCAGCAGGTCCAGCAGGTTGTTTTCCCTGAAGGAACCGGCCGCGTTGAGGTTGTACACAAGCCGGTACGGGTCACTCAGCAGGACATACGATCTCACTGCCAGATTCCGGTTTTCGCTGTACTCTTCCAGGTTCTGCATGCGCAGGACCTTGTTTACTTCGTAGTACAGGTTATCGGCCAGATAAGCGGAAGTTTTCTGCGGATCGGGGTCGGTCAGTTCCTTGTCACGATAGTACCGCTTCATGGTCAGATGACCGCCGAACAGGTAAGGGCCGCGGCTGCCGTAGACAGCGACGGTATAGATCCGGGAAGAAACATACTTATAATTCATGCCACTGTTCATAAAAACTCCTGTCATTTACTGGAATTATCATAGCACGCCGGCGGCCCGGGGAAAAAGAAAACAGAGCCGGAGCCCTGTAATCCGTATCATTATTCCTCAACCGTGATCGTTTTGATGACAACCGGCTTAAGCGGCTTGTCACGGAAATCCGTCGGCACATCCGCAATGGCGTCAACCACATCCATGCCTTCCACGACATGGCCGAAGGCAGCGTACTGGCCGTCGAGATGCGGGGCATCCTGATGCATGATGAAGAACTGGCTGGAAGCGGAATCCGGATTCATGGCCCGGGCCATGGAGATAACGCCGCGGACATGCTTGATCGGGTTCGGATGACCGTTGGCGGCGAACTCGCCGACGATGTTTTTGCCGGAACCGCCGGTGCCGGTGCCCAGCGGGCAGCCGCCCTGGATCATGAAGCCGGAGATCACCCGGTGGAAGGTCAGCCCGTCATAGAAG
>JAEEHG010000256.1 GCA_016280695.1 Solobacterium sp.
AGGTGCAGAAAGGCAATACCGTCCGCTACGCCTATACCGACCGCCAGCTGGAGGAAGTCAAGCGGGAAATGGGCGGCAGCCTCGGCATTCAGCGGTACAAGGGCCTTGGTGAGATGAACCCCGAACAGCTCTGGGAGACCACCATGGACCCGAAGAACCGCACGCTGATCCGCGTAACGGTTGATGACGCCGAAGCCGCTGACCAGGCCTTCAGCATGCTGATGGGCGAAGAAGTCGAACCGCGCAAGAATTTCATCATCGAGAACGCTCACTTTGTCGAGAATCTCGATATCTGACCGGGAAGGGGGAATAATCAATGGCAGAAGATTTCATGGAATTTGATGAAGAAAACTTTGACCCGGGAAAAATTACCGAGACAGAACTGACCAGGGAAATCCGCCGGGACTTTCTGGAATACTCGATGTCCGTCATCGTGGCCAGGGCCCTGCCGGATGTCCGCGACGGTCTGAAGCCGGTGCAGAGAAGAATTCTCTACGCCATGAACGAAATGAACAACGGGCCTGACAAGCCGTACAGGAAATGTGCGCGTATTGTCGGTGACACCATGGGTAAATACCACCCGCACGGTGACAGCTCCATCTACGGCGCCCTGGTCTACATGGCGCAGAACTGGAACATGCGCAAGACCCTGGTCGACGGGCACGGCAACTTCGGATCAATGGACGGTGACGGCGCAGCCGCCATGCGTTATACCGAAGCCAGAATGTCCAAAATTGCCGTGGAAATGATCCGCGACCTAGATAAGGAAACCGTGGACATGGTGGACAACTACGACGGTGAGGAAAAAGAACCAGCTGTCCTGCCGTCCCGGTTCCCGAACCTGATTGTCAACGGCACCAGCGGCATCGCCGTCGGCATGGCCACCAACATCGCCCCGCACAACCTGGGGGAAACCATCGACGGCATTATTGCCCTGATGAAGAATCCGGACATGACGACCACGGAACTGATGGAATACATCAAGGGGCCGGATTTCCCGACCGGGGCCTATATCCTCGGCCGTTCCGGCATCCGCAATGCCTTTGAGACCGGCCGCGGCTCGATCATCATGCGGGCCAAGACAAGGGTGGAGGAGATGCCCAACGGCAAGAGCCGCATCATTGTCTACGAGCTGCCATATATGGTGAACAAGGCCGCCATGGTGGAACGCATTGCCGCCCTGGCCAGGGACAAAGTCATTGAAGGCATTACCGACCTGCGCGATGAGTCCAATATGGACGGCATCCGGGTTGTCATGGAGCTGCGCAAGGACATCCAGCCGGAAGTCCTGCTGAACCAGCTGTACCGGCTGACCCCGATGCAGTCCAACTTCGGCGTCAACAACGTCGTCCTGATCGACGGCGCGCCGAAACTGGCCAGCATGAAAGAAATGCTGCAGGGCTATATCAGCTTCCAGGATGAAGTCATTACCAGAAGAACCCGGTATGACCTCAAAAAAGCCCAGGCCAGGGCCCATATCCTGGAGGGCCTGCGGGTCGCTGTCGACAACATGGACGAAGTGCTGCACACCATCCGCGCTTCCCGGGACGCCAACGAAGCCCAGCCGCGGCTGATGGAACGCTTCGGTCTGGATGAAATCCAGGCCAAAGCCATCCTCGACATGCAGTTCAGAAGACTGACCGGTCTGGAACGCGAAAAGATCGAGAACGAATACCGCGAACTGGAGATCAGGATTGCCGATCTGGAAGATATCCTGGCACATCACGAAAGAGTCGACCAGATCCTGATCGATGAACTCAGCGAAATCAAGGACAGGTACAACGATCCGCGGCGCAGTGAAATCACCGATGCCGAGGCCGACATGGAAGATGAAGACCTGATCCCGGTGGAACAGGTGATCATCACCCTGAGCCAGAAAGGCTATATCAAGCGGATCCCGTCCGATACCTACCGTGTACAGAACCGCGGCGGCAAGGGCATCAAGGGCATGACGCTGAACGAAGACGATGTCATCGATCAGTTCATTGACATGTCCACGCACGATTTCCTGCTGATCTTCACCAGCACCGGCCGTGTGTTCCGCCTGAAGGGCTACAACGTGCCGTCCTACGGGCGGACCAGCAAAGGCCTGCCGGTGGTCAACCTGCTCAAGCTTGAAAAGGGCGAGACTGTCAAGGCCCTGGTGCCGTACGGCCGGGAGGAAAGTGCCGAATACCTGTTCTTCGCCACCGTGAACGGTATTGTCAAGCGGGTGGAAATCAGCGAATTCGAAAATATCAACCGCAACGGCAAGATTGCCATCAAGCTCAAGGAAGACGATGAACTGGCCTTCGTCAAGGGCACGACCGGGACATCCGATATCATCCTCGCCGGCAGCAACGGCAAGGCGGTCCGCTTCAACGAAGTGTCCATCCGCCCGAGCGGCAGAACCGCCATGGGCGTCAAGGGCTTCAACGTTGACGGCGGCCATGTCATCGGCATGGCAACCGGAGAAGAAGGCGTAAACATCCTGACCGTAACCGAAAAGGGTTACGGCAAGAAGTCACCGGTTGACGAATACCGCATGACCAACCGCGGCGCCAAGGGTGTCAAGGCCCTCAACGTTACGGAACGGACCGGCGACCTGGTCTGCATGAAGGCCGTACACGGCGATGAAGACTGCATGATCATGACCGATGACGGCATCATCATCCGCATCTCGCTGAACCAGGTGTCCTCCTACAGCCGCAACGCCCAGGGGGTCAAGCTCATTAACGTCGCTGAAAATACCAGGGTGTCCAACGTGGCCATTGTGGATCCGCAGGCAGAAGAAGCACCGGCGGAACCGGCAGCGGAATAATCCGGAAGACAGAAACAGAAGGGATTCTGCCCGTTCAGGGCAGGGCCCTTCTGTTTTTCTGTTACCGGGAAAAAACAGCCGCAGCATGTTATTGTTAAAAAAACAGGAGGAACGAAAGAATGCTGTTTGTATGGTATCCGAAATGCTCCACCAGCCTGAAGGCGAAGAAATGGCTGGATGCGCACAATATCCCGTATGAGGAAAG
>JAEEHG010000257.1 GCA_016280695.1 Solobacterium sp.
ATACAGCGTGATACCCAGCTGATCTGCCAGGAACCCGAACAGCGGCGGCATGGCGCTGATGCCGGCATACGCTCCGGTCATCATCACCCCGACAATGGCCTGGGACCGGTCAGCCCCGAACAGATGCGGTACGGAATGCATCATCGATGGGAATATTGGCGCGCACCCGCACCCGACCATGACAAGCCCGGCCAGCACCAGGGTCCGGCTGAACGGCTGTACCAGACAGGCCAGCCCGGCCAGGACGATGCCTTCACCCAGACGGATCATCTGCGCGTCGTCCAGTTTCAGCGTGATGAACCCGCTGACCGCCCGGCCCAGTGTAATGCCCAGGTAGAACAGGCTGGCAAACCGTGCCGCAGTTATCTCATCGATGCCGCGGGCACTGACCATCCAGCTCGAAGCCCAGAGCCCGGCTGTCTGCTCCACCGCGCAGTACAGGAAGAATGCCGCGATCATCTCCCTGGTCCCGGGGATCCGCAGGATTTCATCCAGACGCAACGAGGTTCCCTTCGCGGTTTCAGCCGTGCTGTCCCGCTTCCAGAGCCCCAGGCTGGCAAACAGCGCCGCGGCCAGCAGGCTCTGCAGGATACCGACGTACCGGTAACCCATATGCCAGTCTGACTGATGGTGCAGCAGCGCAAAACTCATGATATACGGGCCGATTGACGCTCCCAGCCCCCACATGCAGTGCAGCCAGCTCATGTGCCGGCTTGCGTAGTGCAGGGCCACATAGTTGTTCAGGGCCGCGTCAATTGATCCGGCGCCCAGCCCGTAGGGAACGGCAAACAGGCACAGGGATACAAATGAACGGCTGACGGAGAACCCGAACAGGGCAAACGCTGTCATGGCCGTGGAACAGGCTGTCACCAGACCGGTGCCGAAACGCCGGTTCAGCCGGTCGCTGTTCATCGCCGAAGTCATCGTCCCGAGCGAAATAATCATGAAAACAATGCCCGACCAGGACATCGGCACATGCATCTGCGGATGAATGACCGGCCACACCGAGCCCAGCAGCGCGTCCGGCAGACCGAGACTGATAAATGCAAGATAAATAACAGCGAGCAGAATACTGAACATTTTTTGCCTCAGACAATGGTTTTATTATAAGCGAAAATACGGCTTCAGGCCGTATTTTGCATTCATTTCAGTTTTTGATATTCCGCTTCCGGTACCGGGCCATACCAGTCTGCCCCGGTATTGACCCCCTCGATTTCAATGGCCAGATGGGAGAACCATGAGTCTTTGGCAGCTCCGTGCCAGTGCTTTACGCCCGGCGGGATATGCACCACCGTTCCCGGCGTCATTTCCACCGCTTCTTCTCCCCAGGCCTGGTACCAGCCGCGGCCGCCTGTACAGATCAGCATCTGGCCGCCGCCCTGATCAGCCCGGTGCACATGCCAGTGATTTCTGCACCCCGGTTCAAAAGTCAGATTCGACATATGAATCTGTTCCGTAGAAACCGGCGCGATATATACAATACCGGTAAAATAGCGGTCAAATTCCGGGTGGTGTTCTCCGATGGGAAAGATGATTGTCTTCCCGTATTCTTCCGGCGTCACGTCCTGATAAACTCCCGGTCGTGTTCCGGCATCCCGTCGTCCGACACATAGCGCTCGACTTCCATATGCAGGTCGTATTTTTCCCGCAGGGCCGCAATGACTGCCATCATCTCCGAGGCATGGTGGCGGTCAATGGCTTCCTGGTTTTCCCAGCTGTCAATCAGCAGGACGGTTTCCGCGTCTTCCAGCGGCAGGTAGTATTCATAACGCAGATTGCCGGGAACCCTGCGGATTTTATCCACCGTTCCGCTTTCGGTCATCTCCGCCGCAAACCGGCGGGCATTGTCCCCGGTGCCATGGTACCGGATATTGACTGTAATACTCATAAACTGCTGCCCTCCTCTTCCGCATCATAACAGATTTTCCGCGGTTTCCGCCCGGCAGATTGAAAACACACGGGCATTTACGTACCCATGTGTTTCTTTTTTCAATTCCTTGTCTTACCGGTACAGCCGGATCAGTGGCAGTAATCGAAGAACGCGATGATGCCCTGTTCCACCTCGTCACGGATGTCATCGTAGTTATGAATCTCATGACGGTAGCCGGTGTACAGTTCGGTTGTGACTTCGTGGCCGGTGTCAATCAGCCAGTTTGCGGTCTGGTACACACCAGTGCCGTACTGGCCGACGGGGTCCTGGTCACCGGCAATATTGTAGACCGGCAGGTCTTCCGGAACCTTCTTCGCCCATTCTTCCCCGGTGATGTCCTCCATCATCTGCAGGAAATACAGCCAGGCCCGGTTGCTGGTCGGCTTTGTAAAGGCATCGAACGGGTCTTCCGCATGATCCTTCTGCACCCACGGGTCATCACAGATCCACTCGTTGCCGAGCTTGACGCCTTCCTCGCAGCGGGCAAACATCCAGCCCATGAACTGCGCACCAAGGGTCGGATCGGCTTCCTCTCCTTTGCCTTCATCGACAAGTTTCTTTACCGTGGCAATATTGGCTTCCAGATTCGGCCAGACACCTGTCGTGCCGCAGATCACCGCGCCGTCCAGGTCAGCGCCGTAGCGGGCCATATACTGTCTGGTAATGAAGGAACCCATGCTGTGACCGAACATGAAGTACGGCAGGTCCGGATACTTTTCACAGACCAGGTCATGGAGCTTCTTTTCATCTTCGACCATGGTTGTGAAGCCTTTGCCGCCCCAGTCACCCCAGGTGTTGTTTTCCACTGCGGTCTTGCCGTGACCGACATGGTCATCGGCAGCCACGATATAGCCGGCCTCCATGAAACTGGTGATCATGTGCAGATACCGCCGGGAATGCTCACCGAAGCCGTGAATCAGCTGAATGATGCCTTCCGGTTCACAGGCCGGGACATAGATCCAGCCGTAAACCTGGTCACGCTCGTTGAATGATGTAAACTTCACTTCATGCAGCATATCAAATTATCCTTTCCGGAGCAGATGCTCCCATTCTTCCTGATTTGATCATAACAGGAAAACGGCGTCCGTTGTGAACGCCGCTGTCATTTTTCTTCCTTGCCGTTCAGAATTCTGGTAACCCGGACAAAATACCGTCTGTTCCGCATGATATTCCGGGCTCTTTCGACCAGTTTCCCGTTCCTGGTAATGGCGAAGACCGTGGAGCCGCTGCCGGACATCAGGACGCCGTCAAACCCCATTTCTGTCAGTTCTTCCTTGATCTGCCGGATCTCCGGGACCAGCTTCAGGCTGATTTCCTCCAGCGTGTTGCCCAGGGCGGCAATCACCCCGCCGTAGTCCCCGCTGATCAGGGCTGCGCGCATCTTTTCACAGTCGGGATGCGCGGCTGCAGCGATGTCAAGATTCTCGAAGGCAACCTTGGTGGATATGCCGCGGCGCGGTTTGACCAGCAGGATCCGGAAATCTGCCGGGCAGGCAAACGGGGTGATGATTTCCCCGATGCCTTCGACCAGTGCCGGTTTGTTGATAACGCAGAACGGGACATCCGCACCGACCTGCCGGCCGATCTCCGCCATCTCTTCGACACTCAGGTTCAGCTTCAGCATCCGGTTGAGAATCCGGATCGCCGCCGCCGCGTCCGCGCTTCCCCCGGCCAGTCCGGCCTGGGTAGGAATATGCTTGGCCAGGGTGCAGGCAAACTCTTCACGGAAACCAAAGCGCTCCCGCATGACCTGGATGGCTTTGATCACGGTGTTTTTCTCATTGACCGGAAGATAAGCCCGGTTCAGCTTCAGGGTCGTTTCGGCAGCCGGCACAATATCGAGCAGGTCATAGAAATCCACCGGCACCATGATCATCTTCAGGTCATGATAGCCGTCTTCCCGGCGCCGGACCACATCCAGGCACAGGTTGATTTTCGCGTAGGCTCTCTCTTTCATCCCCGGATCTCCTTCAGCAGGACGGCAAACTGTTCCGGCGCGCATTCCTGGGCCCGCTGCCCCGGATCAATCCCGGCGCTTTGCAGCACCTGTTCCGCCTGCTGCGCATCCTGCAGATATTCTTTCATATTGTTGCAGATCGTCTTGCGGCGCTGTTTGAAACAGGCCTTGACGAGGTCAAAGTACGCCGTGAGTTCTTCATCCTGCGGGGTCTGTGGCCGGCGGTGGAACCGGACAATCGCGCTGTCCACCTTCGGGGCGGGATTGAACGCCGTGCGGGGCACATTGAACAGCCGTTCGACTTCATACAGATACTGGCTTTCCACACTCAGCGTACCGTAGTCCGGCGAGTTCACCGGGGCCGCGAAGCGGTCTGCCACTTCCTTCTGCACCATGACGGTAATCCACTCGATATCCCGGCCTTGTGCAAACAGGGAGAACAGGACCGGGGTGGTAATATAGTACGGCAGGTTGGCCGCCACACTGACGCCGCCGTACTGTTCCTTCAGTTCCCGCACCGAAGCCGCAATGTCACAGGTCAGAAAATCCTGCAGGATGATTTCGACATTCGGGTAGTCCTGCAGGGTGTCCCGCAGCACCGGCAGAAGCCGCTCATCCACTTCATAAGCCCGCACATGGGCGGAGCGCAGGGCCAGCTGTTCGGTCAGGGCCCCGATGCCCGGGCCGATTTCGATCACGGCCTGTTCAGCGTGCGCCGCTTCGGCACAGCGGGCCACGACAGACACATCCACAAGGAAATTCTGCCCGTATCCCTTGCGGGCCCGCAGATCATAGGTTTTGAGTATCTCCCGGGTCCTGGCCACGGAAGCGATCGGTTTATTCATCCAGTATCTCCTGAAGCTGTTCTTTTGAAAGGCCCAGCGCATTGAGCCGGCGGTGCATTGTTTTGGCGCTGCCGTAGCCGATATGCAGCTTCCGGGCCGCTTTCCGGCGCCGGTCCGTGCTGTTGTCTGCCCCGATCAGGCCGAGCGCGAACATGTCCTGCATGCCCAGTGTATCAGCCTGGTTTTCATCCATGGTAATCAGGTGCTCCAGGGCTTCCCGCACCGCCGCCTCATCAGCGTGTTCCACCCCGACCTTGCGGGACGTGCGGGCATCTTCCTTCTGCACATAGGCATTCAGACAGCCGGGCACAGCCGCGTTGATGCGCTGACGGATCATGTTTCCGGGGGCGTCGGGATCGGTGAGTATGATAATCCCCCGCTCCTTCTGCATGGTCCGGATTTCCGCCAGCACGGCATCTGACAGCGACGTCCCGCCGGTTTCGATCGTATCGCAGTCAAACCATTTTTTCAGCCGGGCTGTATCGTGGCGCCCCTCGACGACGATGACTTCCTGTATTTTCCTCATTCCGTCACCCCGAGAAAACGCTGCCCGTTCTGCCAGACCTGCTCTGCCATGGCTTCCTCGCTGACCTGCCGCACCTGGGCCATTACCCGTACGATATGCGGGATGTTGGCCGGTTCGTTGCGGGTGCCGCGGACCGGTTCGGGGGACATGTACGGGCAGTCTGTCTCACTGAGCAGGTAAGCCGGATCAATGGCTGCGCAGACTTCCTTCGCGTGCCGGGCATTTTTGAACGTAACCGCCCCGCCCAGGGCAATGTAATAGCCCAGTTTTACGTATTCCCGGGCCAACTCGGCGCTGCCGGAGAAACAGTGCAGCACCCCGGGCACATGATGTTCCTTCAGAATATCAAACGTGTCCTGATGCGCGTCCCGGGAATGCACCATGACCGGTTTGCCAACCTGCCGGGCAATTTCTATCTGCCGGATAAAGAGTTCCTTCTGGGCCGCGGCCATTTCCTTTTCCCAGTGGTAATCAAGACCGATTTCCCCGACAAAGCTGAGCCGGGGGTCTGCCGCGATTTCGGCCATTTCCTTCAGGCTGTCTTCCGTTACCGTCCGGATATCTTCCGGATGGATGCCGTAGGCCGCCTGAAAACGCCGGGGATCCGCAGCCGCCAAAGCCATGGCTCTGCGGGCTTCGTCGGGCTGGGTGGTGATGATGACCATCCGTTCCACCCCGGCTTCTTCCGCGCGCTGCAGCACCGCGTCAAAATCATCCCGGAATTCTTCGGAAAGGATATGGGCGTGGGAATCAAGATATCTCATATTCTGCCTACTTTCCCAGACAGAACCGCGAGAAGATCTCATCGAGCAGGCCTTCCCGGGTCGCTTCCCCGGTGATTTCCTTCAGGGCATTGTGGGCCGCCTGCAGGTCAAGGGTGACCAGGTCAAGCTCCAGGCCGGCTTCCAGGGAGCGGATGACATCCTGCATGGCGCGCTTTGCCTGTATGGCCAGGCCGATCTGGCGCTCGTTGTTCAGGGTGTCTTCATTGGCCGCGTGGATTTCGCTGTCGTATTTCTCTTCGATGGCCTTTACCAGGGCATCCAGGTCCTTTTCCTTGGCGCTGATCGCAATAGTATCCGGCAGTTCCACCTGGTCCTTCTTGTTGTAGAGGATGATGCGGTTGCGGCCCTCGGTCAGATCAAGCAGGCGCTGATCCTCCGCGGTGACCCCGGAGGAGCTGTCCAGCACCAGCAGGACCAGTTCGGCCTTTTCCAGGGCCTGCAGGGAACGTTCGATGCCCATCTTTTCGATCTTGTCCCCGGCTTCATGGATGCCGGCGGTATCGATCAGGTTCAGGGTTACATTGCCCAGCCGCACGCTGCCTTCCACCAGGTCGCGGGTGGTCCCGGCAATGTCCGTCACAATCGCCTTGTCTTCCTCCAGCAGGGCGTTGAGCAGGGAGGACTTGCCGACGTTGGGCTTGCCCAGGATGACCGTATCAATACCGCTGCGGATCAGGACGGCCTGCTGGGCTTTCTCGATGATCGTGTCGATTTCCCCGAGCCATTTATACGCAGCCGGCAGGATTTCCTCATCGGTCAGCTGGTGTACATCCTCATATTCCGGATAGTCGATATTGACTTCAATATGTGCCAGGATCTGCACGATTTCATCCACCAGCGGATCGATCAGCTTTGTGACGCTGCCCTTGAGGGAATGCATGGCGCTGCGGGCGTTGACCCTGTCCTGGGCAAAGATCAGGTCATTGACCCCTTCGGCCTGGGCCAGGTCCATGCGCCCGTTGAGGAATGCCCGTTCGGTGAACTCACCCCGCCGGGCCAGCCTTGCCCCGGCCGCAATACAGAGGCTCAGCACCTTGCGGGTAATGAAAATCCCGCCGTGGCAGTTGATTTCCGCCATATCCTCACCGGTATAGGAGCGCGGTCCGTGGAACACGCTGATCAGCACTTCATCCACCGGCTCATCGTTTTCCCTGATCGTGCCATAATGTATGGTATATCCTTCGGCTTTTGTCAGATCCTTCCCCGTCAGCCGGGAAACAATCGGCAATGCCTCATCACCGCTCAGCCGGATGATGGAAATCGCTCCGACGCCCAGGGCGGTTGAAATCGCAACTATGGTATCCGCTGCCATGGCTTTGTCCTCCTTTGTTCAGAGATCATGAAACAGACACTGTCCGTGTCCTGTCTATACTATACCATGCAAAAGGGACCGGTATGACCCTGTCCGGCAGATCGGCTGCTGTTTCAGCGCATCCTTAGAAGCGTGCTGAGGACCCCGGCATACTGCAGGTAAACTGTCTCTGCCAGCTCGGTGTTCTTCTCCCCGATGCGGTCTTTCAGCAGGCCGTACAGGACATATTCCAGACAGGTCCGCCGGATCCGCGGCCCATCGGGGTGCTGTACCGCCCTGTGCAGGCAGTCCCTGATGATGCGGTCTGTCTCAGCTTCATATGATGATCCGTACAGGCTCTTCAGAATGATGTGCAGTTCCGCTTCCTTATTCAGCAGGCAGATGAGCAGTTCCGCCGCGGAATCACGGACAGCTGGCAGGTCCTCCAGCTCCTCTTTGAGCAGGGCACCCGCATATTCCGGCAGGGAATGATAGTAGTAATAGAAACCCTGGCGGGTCAGGCCTGCCTGCCGGGTCAGGATGTCAACCGTGACCTCGTCTGCCGGATGTTCTTCCAGTATTTCCAGCAGCGCTCTGCGCAGCCGCAGCCATGTTTTCTGTTTCATCTTCCTTCTCCCTTTCCATGCGGGTCCTGCCGGCTTCTGTTTACCCTTGATATATAAGAGATATTAGATGAATATGTTTGTTTTTCTGCTTTACAGTTTGCGTGCGGAAAATGAATGTCTTACACGTTGGTGTATATGTTAATTATTTCACATGCCCGCATGAACGTGTTTCATGCCATAACTCCATGGTATGCGTTCATGCATGCATACACTGCTGCAGAAAAAAACAGCGGGCCGCATCCGCGCCGTCCGCCGTTTTGTCTGTTCAGGTGCTTTTACACTGTCTGGGTTTTTGAGATCAGCGGTTCAGCCACGCCTTCCACCCCGGTCAGGGCCAGGACGCACAGCAGGTTCTTCTGCGCACCAAGGTATGCGTCAGTCGGGTCATACCATTCGCTGATGTCATGGGTGCCGCCGCTGGCGCCGCCGCACGAAATCGTCGCGGCCGGAATCCCGACAGAGAGCGGGATGTTGGCGTCCGTGCTGGACAGGGCCCGCATTTCCGGTTCAATGCCGGCTGCCGCAAAGGCATTGCGCAGAATCGTCACGATCTCGCAGTTTTCATCCTGCACACCGCCGATGGAGCCGCCGATTTCTTCATAATCCAGTTCAATCCTGGCTTCGTAGTTAAACCGTTTTGCCGAACTGTTCCGGCCCAGCCGGTTTCTTTCCTCTTCCCAGCGGGCATATTCCTCTTCGGCGCACGCATGCGCAATCTCCAGGCACCGGGTCCGGAAGTTCCGCATGACATCGGCGTCGGCACTGCGCACGTCCATGGTAAAGGAGCACTCACTGGCAATCGAGGTTACCCCGGTGCCGCCCTTTACAGTGGATACGTTGAAGATCGTGAAGGGGTCTTCCGGTTCCCGTTCTTCGGCAATCCGGGCAATCGTACGCCCCATGCACATGATCGGGTTGACAATGCCGAAGGCCCCCATGGAATGGCCGCCCGGGCCGCGGAAGATGATCCGGAACTGGGTGTCCGAAACGCCGCCGTAGGTCAGGCTGTTCCCGCAGCCATCAATTGAAACGAACGCGTCGACTTTCTTTTCCTGCACGTTGAAGATATGCCGCATGCCGCGGAAGTTGCCCACGCCTTCTTCACCGACGTCACCGCCGATCAGCAGGGTGCAGGCCGGTTTGATGTCCGCTGCCTTCATCGCCCTGAGGATGCCCAGCACCTCGGCACAGCCGCGGGTATCATCACAGATGCCCGGCAGGCAGATCCGCGGACCGTCATACTTCAGCCGCAGTTCCGTATCCAGCGGGAATACGGTATCCAGATGGGCACTGACCATGACCACCGGGCTGCCTTCCGGCCCCGGAATCACCGCAAAGGTATTGTGCACTTCGTCCTGGATGGTGTCATAACCCATTTCATCAATCATTTCCCGGAACCGGGCTGCTTTCTTTTCCTCGTGGTTGGAATACGCCGGAATCAGCGCCAGCTTGATCTGCTGTTCCACAATGTGATCCGCATCTTCCCGGATGAACTGCAGGGCTTTCTGTACCTTGGCACTGTCCCGCAGGGCTTCGATCTTTTCTTTCATGGTTACCCTCCGTCATTTTCTGGATTTATATTATCATGCCTGAAAATCAAATTGCATCGGACACAAAAAGGAGGACTTTCGTCCTCCCGGAATCAGCCTTTCACGGCAGCGATCAGACGGTCGAAACCGTAGATCTCCAGAGTTGTTTTTCCGGCCCTGAGTTCCTGCAGGATCATCTGTTCCTTATCGTATTTCTTCAGGGCATTGGCAAATACCTCTTCCGCTTCATCCTGCGGGACCACAACCACCCCGTCGCCGTCCGCGAAGATAATGTCGCCCGGACAGACGCATACACCGCCGGCCATGACCGGAATGTTGATGCGGGCAAGGGATTTTTTAACCGTTCCGGCCGGGCATGTGCCGCGGGAATAGACCGGGAATTTCAGCGCTTTGATATCCTCACGGTCCCGGCAGGTACCGTCAATGATCACGCCGGCAATCCCTCTTGCCAGACAGGCGTTGGCCATCATATCCCCGAAGTGGCCGCCATGGCGGTAGCCGCCGCAGGCAAACACCAGCACATCGCCTTTCCCGGCCGCGTAAATGCCCTCATGCAGGGCCAGGTTGTCACCCGGCTGACACTGTACGGTCACCGCCCTGCCGATCAGATGCAGGGTCGTATCCAGCGGGGTAATGTCCGCGTCCATGACGCCCCCGTCCGGGTTGCAGTCCGCGACGTTTCCGGTCGGCAGTTTTCCCAGTTCCTTTATGATTTCCTTTGTCAGTTCCATCGTTTATCTCCGGTTATTTCAGCAGATTGATGAAGAATGTGATGATGATCGGATTGCATATGTTGATGAAGATTACCGTGACCACCGGCAGGACAAACCAGGCTGTCGGGGCCGGACCGTTCCGCTCGATGACTGCCGACATGTTCGCCACCGCGTTCGGTGTCTGACCGAGGCCAACACCGCAGTGGCCGGCAGCCATGACCGCGGCATCATAGTCCATGCCCATGGTCCGGAAGGTGATGAATCCGGCCCACAGCATCATGACAACCGCCTGGGTCAGCAGGATCACGATCATCGGCAGTGCCAGATCGATCAGTTTGGCAATGTTCAGCGACATCAGCGCCATGGACAGGAACAGATTCAGGCAGGTGTTGGAAATCACTTCAACTCCATGCATGCGCAGGTCCAGATGCCTCGCGTCCGCAATATTGCGGAACAGGGCACCACCGAAGAGGCAGCCGACATAGTACGGGAAACTCAGGCCTGTCATCTGCAGCAGTCTGGAAATATACGAACCGGCAAACGCGGCCAGCAGGATGAGCAGCACGCTGTTGAAGAAAGTCTTTTCCACCAGCAGGTGCTTTTCTTCTGCTGTTTCGGTTTCAGCTGAAGCTGTGCTCTTCAGGCTGTACTTCTTGATGAGGTGCTCGGCGACCGGGCCGCCGGTGATGCTGCCGAGCAGCAGGCCGAAAGTTGCGGCTGCTACGCCGATGGTGGTGCCGCCGTCAGCGCCGAGAGCTTCCAGGGTAGGACCGAACGAAGCCCCGGAGCCGACCCCGCCGGACATGGAAATGGAACCCATCGCCACGCCAAGCAGCTTATTGATGCCGAAGACACTGCACAGGCCGACCCCGACCAGGTTCTGCACAATCAGGAACAGAACCGCGCCGATGGCCAGCTTGGCCCCGAGCTTGCCGCTCTTTCTGAGAATCGCGAGGCTGCAGGTGAACCCTGTGCCGGTGAAAAACAGATTCATGAAGAAGTCCTGCAGTGTGTTGGTCATGCTCACTTCGAACAGACCGCTCTGATGACCCGCAAAGATCAGCAGGCTGCACAGCAGGCCGCCAATGACCGGCGCAGGAATGAAATACTTGCGGAAAAATCCGACTTTTGTTTTGATCCACCGGCCGAGCATATAGATCAGCACGGCAAGTCCGGTTGTCTGAATCAGATCAAGCTGAATTGTCATTTTGTTCTCCCTCCCTGAAATGGATTCATCTTTACGGACTCACTATAGACTGTTACAATTCATTTGAATAACGAATGATTTATATATTAATTATCGTATTTTTCGATATTTATGGAGGAGTATGAATTTCGAACAGATCGAATCGTTTCTGGCTGTCGTAGCCAGCGGCACAATATCCGCTGCAGCCGAGTCATTGTATGTCTCCCAGTCCACAATCAGTTCCCGGATCATGCAGCTGGAAAATGAACTGGGGGTTCAGCTGCTGATCCGCCGGCAGGGTCACCGGAATGTTGAACTGACCTCACATGGTGAGTCATTTATTCCGCTTGCCAACCAGTGGGATACACTGTTCCGTGAAACCCGTGCCCTGCAGATGGAACCGGAAGTCAGAAAACTGGCCATTGCCAGTGTGGACGCGGTCAACAATTATACGTTTACGAGTCTTTACAGCCGGTTTGTGAGAGCCTGTCCGGATATCCACCTGGAGCTCAAGACCCACCACTCCAATGAAATCCATGCCCTGGTGGAAAACCGCACGGCGGATATCGGTTTTGTCTACAGTTCTGCCGCCTGGCCTGATCTGATTTCCGAGCCGGTGTACAGGGAACTGATGTATCTGGTCTGCCGCGGTGACAGTTCTTATCATGACAATATCACCTGTGCCGAGCTGGAGGTGCGCAATGAGGCTTTCCTGAATTGGGGTCCGGACTACAAGCGCTGGCACGATGCCCACTGGAGTCCGTACCAATCCCCGTTTATCACTGTCAATACCGGTTCAATGCTGCGCCACTATCTGGATGCCCCGCAGCGCTGGGCTGTAGCCCCGATGTCAGTTATTGAAGCCATGCACGAGGAGCGTAATCTGGTTTATTACACCATCCAGAATGGTCCCAGCCCCCGCATCTGCTATAAAATCACCAGCCGGTTTCCTTCCCCTACCCGGATCAAGGCCATCCGGCAGTTTGAGGAAGAAATGCTGAATTATATCCGGAATGATTCCAGTGTATGTATCTATGAAGACTGGATGTTCGGCTCGAATATCTGGAAAGAAGAAAAATAACCGGTTTCCCGGTTATTAATATGCTCAGCCGCCCAGTGTGGCCCGCTCCGCCGGCACCAGGTCAATGGATTTCCATGTGCCCGGACCCTTGGTCTTCAGGTCATGAAGCCGGATCTCCGGGTTTTTCTTTTTCAGGAAGGCCGCCAGACGTTCTGCCTGCTGCGGGGTCGCCACCTGGGTGTCATATGTCTTCCCCCTGATGGTCAGCCGGACAGCCCGCTTGCCTTTTTTGCCGATCAGCAGTTCCGCGTCCGTGATGCCGGAATAATCATCCTCAATGACATCACCCCGGGCATAAGCCGCCATCCGGTTCTCCAGAAAAAACACATAGCCCAGCACCACGGCGTTCTTGTATTCGCTCTGTTTTTTGATATTGTCCAGCTGTCTGCCAGTATGCATGCGGTCCCGGACATACAGGACCAGGATTACCACGACCATGGCCGTGCAGCCCATAATCACATACCGCAGCCAGTCCAGAAACAGCTTGCCGTTGATATATGCCAAAGTCAGAATTAAGGCGGTCAGGGCAAACTCAGCCAGTACATACCGCATGGCAATGAACCCCGCAACATATTTACGTAACATGAACCGGAATCTCCTTTTATACAATAACTCTAATATTATACATGGATTTTTCTGTTTTCCTACCCTTTCAGGCGTCCCATGGATGCCGGGTCCGATACAATTTTCCGGATATCCTCTGCCATCTGTTCCGGATCTTCCAGCAGGGTGACGTAACCGCGCAGGGAAGCTGCCTTGATCCGCAGCGGGGCACAGCCCGGGTTGACATAGATGCGGCCCCTGCCCTTGCTGTTGCGCGCTTCCTGCATCAGATTGGCCCCGGCCGAGTTGCCGTCAAGGGCTGCCAGCACAAACGGCCGGCGCTCGAAAATCTCATAATTGAAACTCTTGTACAGGCCCATCGGCGAGGCTTCGATGGCAATCCGGACCTCCACCCCGGCCTGCTTCAGCCGCCGGACTTCCTCCGGCCGCAGTTCTGCCGGGACAACCGCAAAGATCCGGAAACCCCTGTCATTGTGCTCCAGCAGGTATTTTTCATATCCGCTCAGCGTATGCCCGATGATGAAGAACACTTCCTCCGGATCCAGCCGCAGCAGGGCATCCACTGCCGCTTTCCCGGCTTTGCTCATGCGGGTGTGCCGGCCCCGGTTGTTGAAGCTGCCCCCGGCCACGATCACCGGGAACCGGTTCCAGGGCATTTCGTGCACCTGCCCGGCCAGTTCCTTCGCCGCCTTGAGATTTGTGCCCGCGCCGGCCGGATGGTCCCTGTTTTCATTTACCGCCGGATCCGCTGCCAGGATTTCTTCCAGGGTCATTGTCCCCGACAGTCCGGCAAAAATTTCCTGCTTGCGGGCAAACGCCTGCCGGCTTTCCGCCAGGATTTCCGCCTCGGTCTGCCGCATTTTCTGCAGATCCTCCCGGCTCAGGGCCAGCAGTTTTTCCAGGGCGAGCTGCTCGTCCATGCTTGCCGTCCCGTACAGCGCGCCGCCGTCGGTCCCCTGTACGCAGCGGATCCCCGCCCGCAGATACTGCTTCAGCGGATGACTCTTCAGGTTGTTCAGGTTATTGAGCCGGACATTGGAAGTGATCTGGAATTCGAGAACTGCGCCGCCTTCCTTCAGGTCACTGATCAGCTGCCGGCCCTTCGCGCTGCGCAGCGCTGCTGTATACAGACCATGGCCGATACGCACCTTCGGCATCGGCTGTCCGGGGGCCAGGGCTTCCCTGACACAGCGGATACTGTCAGCCACATTGTCCTTCATGCTGTCGTTTTCCCCGGCATGGATGCGGATGACAAACGTATTGTCATCTGCCGCGATTTTTACCAGTTCCCGGATGACCGGCCGCAGTTCAAGGATACTGTTGATCTCTTCCCCGACAATATCCGCGCCGGCCACATACGGATCCTTCGCGATGCCCCGCAGCACCCGGATATTCTCTTCCAGGTAGTCGGCCGCGGTCACATTGTCCCGGACGATGGTCAGCGGGATTCTGCGGATCGCCGCCAGGAACCTGAGCAGGACTCCTGTTTCCTGTTCGATCTTCGGCATGACGGCATGGACCTGCCGGAGCATTTCCACTGCCTGGTGCCGTTTCACCAGGGTCGTATCGCTGATCTCGGCATAGTCGATGCCCTGGCGCCGGTAACCCCGGGCCGTCCAGAGCAGCTTGTCCTGAAACAGCGTATTGCCCGCGTAGATGCCGGCATGATCCGCCTGCATCTGCTGAACGGCCGCGGCGATGTCACGGTCGGGAATCTGCGTGATGTCCCGCAGTTCCACCGGCTGTTCGTGGGGCTGCCCTTTAGTGAAGACATACCGGTACAGATAGACTTTTTCAAGATTCGTAAAGACAGCCTGACCGTCCTTCAGGATGGCCAGCGACGTCCTGATCCGCGGGATGTTGTATGCCGCCTTGTCAGGGTTCTGCAGGATCAGTGCCGCAAAATTGATCCAGGTGTGATCATCGATCTTCCGCTCCAGATATTTGCCGCTCAGCCCGCTGTCCGCAAACTGCGCTGCTGTCCGCTCCCGCTGCCGGTCCAGTTCTTCCGCCTGGGCCGCACCCAGCCGCAGGCCCAGCTTGCGCACATAGTACAGGGGATAGCGGATCTGGTGATAAATCCCCAGCGCAATCAGGATATCCGGCCGCAGATTGGCGTTCATGTGCGTATGCAGGTCTGTGCGGAACTTGTATTCCCGGGGTATATAGCTCTTGATGATGGTTCGCTGGATATCGAGCCGGTAATCCTTGGTCTGACTCATCAGGGTCTTGGATATGGCCGGGATTGAGGCTTTCATCTCGATTGTCCCGTCCGGAAAGATGTTGGCAGTCTTTGTGCCGCCGAGCCGGAAGATATAGATTTCCCGGTTCTGCGCGTCAATGTAGCACGGCACCTTCCCGCGGATGACCTTCAGCCCGTTTTCATCTTCACTTAACGGCAGGCCGCACAATCCGGCCAGGTTGGTGATCAGGTTGCCGGTATGGTGGTTCGGGGTCCTCAGGGTATAGGAAAGTTCGCCCTGATCCATGTCCAGGTCAACGATGATGTCTTTTTCCTCATCCAGATAAAACTGTCCGAAATATGTCATATACCGCCTCCTGATTAACGGAGAGGATAGCACAGGATATCCGGCCGGTTCAAGCCGCAGCAGCCCGCTTTTGTAAAATATGTTTTGTTATAATAAATATAATCAGTAAAAAAACGGAGGTGGAACAATGATTTACAGAGATTTCAAGGATCTGAAGCTTTCCATGCTGGGGTTCGGCACTATGCGTCTGCCCCTGAAGGAAGACCAGTCCATCGATGAAGATCTGGTGGCGGAGATGACAGACTATGCCCTGAGCCACGGGATCAACTATATCGATACGGCCTGGCCGTACATGAACAACCGTTCGGAAGCCGTCATGGGCCGGGTGCTGCAGAAGTATCCGCGGGACAGCTACTATCTGGCCACGAAGTATCCCGGACACATGATCGCCGAAACCTATGATCCGGCTGATATCTTCGAACGCCAGCTGAAGAAGTGTCAGACAGACTACTTTGATTTCTACCTGCTCCACAATGTCTATGAAAACTCCATCCAGGTCTATAAGGATCCGCGCTGGGGCATCATTGATTATTTCATCGAACAGAAGAAACAGGGCCGCATCAGGCACCTGGGCTTCTCCTGCCACGGGGATGTCCCGCTGCTGAAGCAGTTCCTGGATGAATACGGGGACGCGATGGAA